>NZ_SWAW01000014.1:0-61768 GCF_005096345.1 Guyparkeria sp. SB14A
CCGGGCCCCGCGTCGGCCCGCCCGGCGCGTCGGCGCTCGTTCTCGCGCTACCCGCGCGAGGACTGGCGTTACTGGCGAGATCTCGCGATCGTGATTGCCCTGGTGTTGCTGCTGCTCATTGCCACCGCGTTCATCGGCACGCGCTACGCCTGACCCGGGTCGGGATTAGACCGGACGACGATAACCGCCACGGGCCCCCGTGGGCGACAGCACGAACTGCCACAGCTGGATCTGGCGGGCGCGGAACCCGCCGGCGCAGGACTGCAGGTAGTAGGTCCACATCCGGCCGAACGACTCCCCGTACCGCTCGCGCCACCGCGGCCAGGCGCGCTCGAAGTTCTCGTACCAGGCCATCAGCGTGCGGTCGTAGTCGGCACCGAAGTTGTGCATGTCCTCGACCACGAAACGCCCTTCGCAGGCATCGATCACCTGCTGCATGGCCGGCAACTCGCCGTTGGGAAAGATGTACTTGCTGATCCACGGATCGGGCGGCGAGCCTTCGCGGTTCGTGCCGATGGTGTGCAGCAGAAAAAGCCCGTCGGGCTTGAGGCAGCGACGGGCGACTTGCATGTATTCGTCGTAGTTGTGACGGCCGACGTGCTCGAACATGCCGACCGACACCACGTGGTCGAACGGCTCGTCGATATCGCGGTAATCCATCAGGCGGAATTCCACCGGCAGATCGCCGGCAAGCTCGCGGCCGAGCGCCGTCTGCTCCTTCGAGACGGTCAGCCCCACGCATTCCACGCCGTAGTGTTCGGCCGCATAGATCATGAAGCTGCCCCAGCCGCAGCCGATGTCGAGCACCCGCTGGCCGGGCCGGAGGCCGAGCTTGCGGCAGATCATGTCCAGCTTGTGTTCCTGGGCCTCGGCAAGCGTCTGGGCCCCGTCGCCCCAGAACCCGCAGGTGTAGGTCATGCGCGGGTCGAGCATGTCGCGGTAGAAGTCGTTGCCGAGATCGTAGTGACGCTCGCCCACCTCCCAGCAGCGCGAACGGGTCTGGCAGTTGAGCAGGCGCGCCTTGAGCGCCGGCAGCCACAGGCGCGGCGAGCGACCGACCTCGCGCGCCAGCTCGGCGCGCAACACGCGCTCGACGAACTCGTCGACCCGGTCGATATCCACCCAGCCGGCCATGAACGCCTCGCCCAGGCCGAGATTGCCCCAGCCGAGGATACGGTCGACGGCGCGCGGGTCACGGATACGGATGTCCCAGGGTCGCTCGCCACCGACGTGGATGTCCGCCCTCGCCAGCAGTTGCGCAAAGCGGGAACCGGGATCGATCACGTGATCGTCGGCCGCTTCCGCCTCCATGGTCATTCGCCTGCTCATCGAGCACCTCCGTGCCTGGCTTGACCGGGTGCCCGCGCTCAACGCCCGCGCTTTGCACCCCGAATCAACAATCTAGCTAGCCACGGGGCGGTTTTCAATCCGCGCGACGCGCTGGCTGGCCCAACCCCCAGTGTCGGGCGAAGGCCTCGGCGGGCATCGGTCGGCCATGGTAATAGCCCTGTTGCAGGTCGGCCCCGAGCTCGGCCAGCAGGCGGGCCTGTTCGACGGTCTCGACCCCTTCGGCGATGACCCGCAGGCGCAGGTTGTGGGCCAGGGCAATGGTTGCCGAGACGATCGCGCGGGCATCACCGCTTGCGATCATGTCCGCGGTAAAGCCGCGATCGATCTTCAAGCAATCGAGCGGAAAACGACGCAGGTAGGCAAGCGACGAATACCCGGTACCGAAATCATCGATCGAGAAACGGAATCCCGCCTCGCGCAATTCGCTCATCGTGGCCACGTGCGCATCCACGTCCTGCATCAGCGCCGTTTCGGTGATCTCGAGGGTCAGTGCGGTACCGGGCACGCCCAGCGTCGTGCAGGTGTCGATCAGCGACCGGGCCAGATCGGGTTCGGCGAACTGCCGGGCCGAGAGATTGACCGATATCTTGACGCGTCCGCCCCAGCGCGCCGACTGGCTCACCGCCTCGTGCACCACCTGCTCGCCGATCGGCAGGATCAGCCCCGTTTCCTCGGCGAGCGGGATGAACTCGCCCGGCCCGACCGCCCCCCACTCGGGATGATCCCAGCGCAACAGCGCCTCCGCGCCGACGAGTTCGCCCGCGCCGTCGACCACCGGTTGGTAATGCAGGCGGAACTGCTGGTGCTCGATCGCCTGGCGCAGACCGGTCTCGAGATCGAGGCGCCGGCGGGCCGCCTCGTTCATCGCCGGGGTGAACAGGCTGTAGGTATTGCGCCCACTCTGTTTCGCCCGGTACATCGCGATGTCGGCGTGCTTGAGCAGGGTCTCGCTGTCGATGCCGTCGTCGGGGTAGAAGGCCACGCCGACGGAACAACCGATCACCAGCTCGCGGCCCTCGAGGACCACGGGACGACTCAGTGATTCGATGATGCGCTGCGCGATATCCGCCACCGGCTCGAAGTCCTCGATCTCCGGCAACAGCGCGAGGAACTCGTCACCGCCGGTGCGGGCGACCGAGTCGTCCTCGCGCAGGCACGCGGTCAGCTTGCCGGCCACCACCTCCAGCAGCTCGTCGCCCACGGCATGACCCAGGGTGTCGTTGATCTTCTTGAAGTGATCGAGATCGATGAACAGCACTGCCAGCCGCCCGCCACTGCGATGGGCATGCGCGATCGCCAGATCGAGCCGGTCGTGGAACAGCCGGCGGTTGGGCAGACCGGTCAGGGGGTCGTAGTAGGCCAGGTGCCGGATCTGGCGCTCGTTCTCCTTGAGCTCGGTGATGTCCGAGAACAAGGCCGCGTAGTGACTGATCGCGCCGTCCTCGTCGGTGATCGCCTTGATCGTCAGGAGCTCGGGGTAGATTTCGCCGTTCTTGCGTCGGTTCCAGATCTCCCCGCGCCATTGCCCGTCCCGGTTGAGCGTGGCCCACATGCGGTCGTAGAACGCCTTATCGTGACGGCCGGACTGCAGCACGGCCGGCGAGTGCCCGATCACCTCCTCGGGCCGATAGCCGGTCAGGTCGGTGAACGCCGGGTTGACCCGCATGATGCGGCCCTTGGCATCGGTGATCATGATCCCTTCGAGCGAGGTCTGGATCACCTTTTCCGCCAGCTGCAGGTTGCGCTCGGAGCTGGCCAGCGCCGAGTCGCGCGCCTGCAGCGCCGAGCGCAGCTCGTCCACGTAGGCCAGCTCGATGCCGGAAAGCAGGTCCGCGAAGCTGACCAGGCCCTCCACGTCGCCGTCGCGCTCGACCCCGATGTGGCGGACACCGCGCTCGTTCATCATGCGGCGCACGTGAAACAGGCTGGCGTCCGCCGGGACGGTGAACAGTTCTCGGGTGCACACCCCGCCCACGGCAACGTCCTCGTGCCGGTTCGCGATCAGGCCGACCAGGTCCCGCTCGGTGAGGATGCCGTGCCCGCCCTCGTCGAGGGCGACCAGCACGGCATCCACGCGCGCCTCGCGCATGCGCCGCGAGGCCTGCGAGAGCGTGTCCGTCTCCCGTATCACGACGGATTCGTGTCCGACCAGCGTGCCTACCGTGCGGAAATGCAGGTAATGCTCGATGCCCTGGTTGAGCACCACGTCGGTCAACGAGATGATCCCGCGCAAGGCGGCCTGCCCATCCCCGCCATCGCCGACCAGCAGGTGACGGATATGGCGTTCGCGAAACAAGTGTGCCGCATCGGTCAGGGTGGCGGTCGAAGGAATCGATCGCACCGGCGAGCTCATCACGGTCCTCACCGGTCGATCGAACACGCTCGACGACGACAGATCCAACGCCAGGGCGTCGTGCTCGGTCCAGATGCCGACCGGCCCGTCCTCGTCGGCGACCACGATCGAACTCACGCCGGCCGACCGCATGAGGCCGGCGGCCTCGAAGACGGGCGTGTCCGGCGGGCAGGTCAGCACCTCGCGGCCGGGCGGCAGGATGTCGACGATTTTCGGATCGAAGTCGAGTTGGCTGGCGTTCACGGGCGGCCTGTCATGTGTCGTGGAAAGCACCCCGACATGGCGGGGCTGGAACAGAGAAACAGCAACGCCGGGTCGCTCCATGATTCTCACCTCGAGAACCAGGAAACGCCCGGCGCGCATTGTTGGGCAGGGTCACTCCCGACGCGTCGATCCAACCACGACCGACCGGAAGCGCCCCGCGCTCATGTCATCAGGCGGTCACCACCGGGATGTCCTTGAGCATCTGCAGCCCCTTGGTGGCCTCTTCCTGGTACTC
This sequence comes from Guyparkeria sp. SB14A, assembly GCF_005096345.1. Lineage (NCBI taxonomy): Bacteria > Pseudomonadati > Pseudomonadota > Gammaproteobacteria > Chromatiales > Thioalkalibacteraceae > Guyparkeria > Guyparkeria sp. SB14A. Next base: position 4,203 of record NZ_SWAW01000014.1, read on the forward strand.
CTCGATCTCGTTGAAGTTGAGGTAGCGGTAGATGTCGGCGGACATCGTGGCCAGGTGGGCGACGTGCTCCTGGTACTCCTCGACCGACGGCAACTTGCCGAGGATCGCGGTCACCGCGGAGAGCTCGGCCGAGCCGAGGTAGACGCGCGCGTCCTTGCCCATGCGGTTGGGGAAGTTGCGGGTCGAGGTCGACATGACGGTGGCGCCGTCGGCCACGCGCGCCTGGTTGCCCATGCACAGCGAGCAGCCCGGCATCTCGACGCGCGCACCGGCGCGACCGAAGACGTTGTAGTAGCCCTCCTCGGTCAGCTGGTGCTGGTCCATGCGGGTCGGCGGCGCGATCCACAGGCGAGTCGGCACCGACCCGCCGTAGGACTCGAGCACCTTGCCCGCGGCGCGGTAGTGACCGATGTTGGTCATGCAGGAACCGATGAACACTTCCTGTACCTCGTCGCCGGCGACCTCGGACAACGGCTTGATGTCATCCGGGTCGTTCGGGCAGGCCAAGAGCGGCTCTTTGATCTCGTTGAGATCGATCTCGATGATCTCGGCGTACTCGGCGTCCGCGTCCGGCTCGAGCAGCTCGGGGTTGTCGAGCCATTCCTGCATCGCCTCGATGCGGCGACCCAGGGTGCGCTTGTCCTCGTAGCCCTGGCTGATCATCCACTCAAGCAGGGTGATGTTGCTCTTGAGGAACTCCTTGATCGGCTCGGGGCCGAGGCGGACGGTGCAGCCGTTGGCCGAGCGCTCGGCCGAGGCGTCGGCGAATTCGAACGCCTGCTCGACCTTGAGGTCCGGCAGGCCCTCGATCTCGAGCACGCGGCCGTTGAAGACGTTCTGCTTGCCCTTCTTCTCGACGGTCAGCTGGCCGTTCTGGATCGCCTTGTAGGGGATGGCATTGACGAGATCACGCAGGGTGATGCCCGGCTGCATCTCGCCCTTGAAGCGCACCAGCACGGATTCCGGCATGTCCAGCGGCATCACGCCCAGCGCGGCGGCGAAGGCGACCAGGCCGGAACCGGCCGGAAAGGAGATCCCCAGTGGGAAGCGGGTGTGCGAGTCGCCGCCGGTGCCGACGGTATCCGGCAGGATCATGCGGTTGAGCCAGGAGTGGATCACGCCGTCACCGGCACGCAGCGAGACGCCGCCGCGGGTGGAGATGAACTCCGGCAGCTCGTGCTGCAGGGCGATGTCCACCGGGCGCGGGTAGGCGGCAGTGTGGCAGAACGACTGCATGACGAGATCCGCGGAGAAGCCCAGGCAGGCCAGTTCCTTCAACTCGTCGCGGGTCATCGCGCCGGTGGTGTCCTGGCTGCCCACCGTGGTCATCCGCGGCTCACAGTAGGTGCCCGGGCGCACGCCCTCGACGCCGCAGGCCCGGCCGACCATCTTCTGCGCGAGCGTGAAGCCCTTGCCGGTGTCTTCCGGCTGCTCGGCGCGCAGGAACTCGTCGGACGGCTCCATCTTGAGCGCCTCGCGGGCCTTGGCCGTCAGGCCACGGCCGACGATCAGCGGGATGCGGCCGCCAGCACGCACCTCGTCGGGCAGTGTGCTCGGGCGCATGTTGAAGGTGGTGATCACCTCGCCGTTCTTGAGGATCTCGCCCTTGAACGGGCGGATGGTGAGCACGTCACCCGTCTCCATCGAGTCGACGTCGCACTCGATCGGAAACGCGCCCGAGTCCTCGGCGGTGTTGAAGAAGATCGGGGCGATCTTGCCGCCCAGGACCACGCCGCCGGTGCGCTTGTTGGGCACGTTCGGGATGTCACGGCCGATGTGCCACTGCACGGAGTTGATCGCCGACTTGCGCGAGGAGCCGGTACCGACCACGTCGCCGACGTAGGCGATCTTGTGGCCGCTCTCCTTGAGCTTCTTGATGGTGTCGAGTGCCTCCGGCATCTTGGATTGGAGCATCGAGCAGGCGTGCAACGGGATGTCCGGGCGGCTCCAGGCCTCCTGGGCCGGGGAGAGGTCGTCGGTGTTGGTCTCGCCCGGCACCTTGAGGACGATCACCTCGATCTCCTCCTCGAGCTTGGGCTTGGCCTTGAACCAGTCGGCGTTGGCCCAGGACTCGAGCACGCGACCGGCATTCTTGCTGCCCTCGCGGTACTTGTCCTCGACGTCGCGGAAGGCGTCGTAGACCATCACCAGCCGCGAGAGCGCCTTGACCGCATCCTCACCGACGGTCTCGTCATCGAGCACCTCGATCAGCGGGTCGACGTTGTAGCCACCCATCATGGTGCCCAGCAGCTCGACGGCCTGATGCCGATCGATCAGCGGCGACTCGGCCTCGCCCTTGGCCAGGGCCGCGAGAAAGGCGGCCTTGACGTAGGCGGCCTTGTCCACGCCCGGCGGCACGCGCTGGGAGAGCAGGTACTTGAGCTCTTCGCCGTCGACGTCGGCCGGCGGGTTCTTGATCAGCTCGATCAGCTCGGCTGTCTGCTCGGCGTTCAGCGCCAGCGGCGGAATGTCCTGCTCGGCACGTTCGGCCTTGTGTTCGCGATAGGCTTCAAGCATGGGGGATCCTCAACGGCTTGTGATCATGGATTCGGAGCGCCTCGACAACCGGCTGCCGCGTGGACGGCGGAGCCGGGACGGTGTTTCGAGACGCCCTGGTTGTTCGGTTTTTCGAGCCGGTGTGACCGACCGACCCGGTTGGCTGTTTCGAAGAGGCCGGATTCTATCAAATCCGGCGCCCCAATCCGCCGAACGCCCTCAGAGCTTTCCCGCCAGTCGCAGGCGGTCGAGCCAGAGCAAGGCGATCACCGGGGCAGCGGCCACGATCCGACCCGCCTCGACGTCGGCGAGCGCCTGGTCGATCGGCACCACCCGTACGCGGATGTCCTCGTGCTCGTGGTCGAGGCCGAAGCGCCCGTCGACCAGCCCGTCACCGTCGCGATCGATCGACCCGGTATCCACGCGGGCCAGGAACAGGTAGATGCTCTCGGTGGTGCCACCGGGGCTGACCCAGTAGCGGGTCAACGGGTAGAGCTCGTCGATGGTCAGTCCCGCCTCCTCGTCGGACTCGCGGCGGGCGACGTCCTCGGCCGACTCGCCCGGCTCGATCATGCCCGCGACGATCTCGGCCAGCCACGGGCCGGTCGGCGCATCCAGCGCCCCGGGGCGGAACTGCTCGATCAGCACCACCTCGCCGCGCCCCGGGTCGTAGGGCAGCACGGCGACGGCGTGACCGCGTTCGAAGATCTCGCGCTCGATCGGCTCCGACCAGCTGCCGTCGAAATACTCGAAACGCAATCGATAGCGCTGCAGGGAGAAAAAACCCCGGTACAGGGTCTCATTGGCCAAGAGGTCGAAACGCATCGGTGCTGGGTCCTGCTACCATCCACGGATTAATCAGGCTGGCACAACCGATCCGAACCGCCGACAGGCGGCTTGCGCGAAAGCCGCTCGGCAGTCGGGTGGGTTATCCAGAATCTCAAGACTAGCCTACATTTCGGCGAGCACGCTCGCCCGATCGACGGATGCCATGAATACGATTCTCACCCTGCTCGAGCCCCTGATCGGGCGCGAAATCCAGATCGGGGACCAGCGCGGCACCGTGATCGAGATCCACGACGCGCCGCCGTCCCTGATCCTGCGCGCCGAGGGCAGTCCCGATGCCTTCCAGGTCGACTATCTCGGCCGGCCGCGCTCGATGGCCCAGCCGACCTGGACACAGCCGATCACGGGCGAATCGGGCCGCGGACTGCATCCCGACCTGCAACGGCAGTTGCCGCGGGAAACCGCCCTCGCCCTCGACGATTTCATCAAGTCGCAGCAGCCATAGCATCGCGACGCCCCCCGACCGTCCATCCATCACTCACCCCTCGACAAGGAGTCACGTCTCATGGGAACCCCTTTCTCCTCCTCCGGCCTGCGTGCCATTGGCCTGGGTCTCGCGCTGGGACTGGTCACCGCGCCGGCCAACGCGGCCCCCACCCCGCCGACCGACACGCACTGGCGGCTGGCCAACGCGGTCGGCATCCAGAGCATCGACCCCACCATCACCGATCTCGTGGTGGACAGCGAGGGCAATCTCAGCGGGGTGGCCGGCTGCAACCAGTACCGGCGCGAACTTGGCGACGAGGGCTACGGCGAGACGATCGTGACGCGCAAGAGCTGCTCCGAGGCGCAGATGAAACAGGAAGCCGCCTTCCTGCAGGCACTCGAGCAAACCCGTCACTGGGACCATGACGGCGAGCGCCTGCTGTTGCGTGATGCCGAGGGCCGCACGCTCGCGATGATGCTCGAGCCGATCACCCGCACCTACCACTTCGAATGCCAGGGCAAGGCGGTGGTCTTCGACGTGATCCGCCGTGGGCAGATCCGCCTGACCGTGGACGACCAGACCGTTCTGATGCAGCGCGAGGAGAGTGCCTCGGGCTCGCGCTATCGCGACGAGGACGGGGCGATGACGTTCTGGGGCAAGGGCACCGATGGACGATTGACCCAGGGCGATGAAACCCGCGAGTGCCAGCAGGTCCCGCCGCCGGATGCCTACCCGATCAACGACTGACCGCCACCGGCGGCTCGGGATTCAATCCAGCGCCTCGAAGGCCTGCCGTGCGGCGGCCAGGTCACCGGCGTGGTCGAACATCCGCGCCCAGGGGTCGCCCTTCTGGCCCAGGCGGCGGAACACGTTCTCGAGCGTGTAGCTGTCCGAACGCAGCCCGCCCTTGTCCAGCTCGACCCAGTCGAGCGGGGTGGCCACGGGCGCCCCGGGTCGGGCGCGCAGGGAGTACGGCGCCACGGCCGTCTGGCCGAAGGCATTGCGCATCACGTCAAGGTACAACCGCCCCTCGCGAGCCTCGATGCGCTGCTCGGTAGTCAGCTCGTCGGGAAACTCCGTCGCGAGTCGTCCGGCCATCCCGCCCGCCAGGGCCCGAACCGCGTCGAAATCGGCTTGCGGACGCAATGGCGCGACCACGTGCAGTCCGGTCGACCCCGTGGTCATCACGAAAGGCGAGAGCTGGCAGTCGCGCATCAGCGCGGCTACCCGTCTGGCCGCGCGCTTGAGCTCCCCCATGTCGCCATCGGGTGGGTCGAGATCGAAGATCATCAGGTCGGGTCGGTCGAGCGCGCGCGAGCGTGCAGCCCAGCGATGAAAGGTCAGCGTTCCCTGATCGGCGAGAAACGCCAGGCAATCGGCATCATCGCAGCGCATGTGCTCGACCCACCCCGTGGGCTTTTCGTGACGGATCGCCAATCGCTCGACCCGCTCACCGAAGTGCTCGGCCCAGGCCTGCTGGAAGAACCCCTCGCCGTCGAGACCGTCGGGGAAGCGATGGAGGGTCAGGGGCCGGCCGGCCAGATGCGGCAACATGTACTCGGCCACGCGCCGGTAGTAGCCGACCACGTCGGCCTTGGTCCAGCCGGCCTCCGGGTAGAGCGCCTTGTCCGGGCGGCTGACGTCATCCGATGCGGTCATGTCGAAGCCTCGGCATCACGGATCTGGGCCAGCGTTCGCCCCGTCTTGACCGAGCGATCCTGCGTGGAGACCGGGTTGCGTCGCGCGTCGGCCCCCTCGTCGCGCATCTTGATCATCAACCACTGCGGCTTGTCGCCGCCCTCGATACGTTTGAAGGCGTAGCCGCCACGGATCTTTTCGCCGTCGAGCCATACCTCGATCAGCCCGCGCTTGAGCCCCTCGGCCACCGAGTGCGCCGAGTCGAGATTGCGGTACCCGCCCCGATCCCAGACCATCACCGTGCCGGCGCCGTATCGGCCCTCCGGGATCACGCCCTCGAAATCGGCGTAATCCAGCTTGTGGTCCTCGACTTCGATCGCCAGTCGCTTCTCGGACGGATCGGTGGATGGCCCCTTGGGCACGGCCCAGGACTTCAGGACCCCACCCACCTCGAGGCGAACGTCGAAATGGCGCTGGCTGGCGTCATGCCACTGAATGACGAAACTCGGCGACTGGCCCCCAGCTACGTTGCCCCTGGTTGCGTTGCCCCCAGCTGTTTTGCCCATGACACCGCTCCCCCGTGTTGGACGTTGCTCGGTACATGTTTCTGGCGCTAGCCCGGAGTAAAGCAGTCCACCGTTCCGGCTGCCGAACCGATTTCAGCACGCCGATAAGATCGGATTATGGAACCATTCATATATCTATGGGTCGGACTAACCAGTCTGCCTGGCCAGAGCACCTGGTCGCGGACGGCAAACGAGATCAAGCACAACGAGGTTTCCTTATGCGATCCACCCTTCTTTACACCCTGCTCGGCACCTTCCTGGCCGCCGGCGCCGCCCACGCCGGGCACGCCAATCCCTGGGCCACCCCGGAAGACGACCTGCTGATGCAATACCACGACGAGAACCTGGAACAGAGCGTGGACACCCCGGGCGAGGACGAAATGCTCGGCGTGATGGAGCAAGGCGCCTACGGCAAGCTGGGCGGCTCCCCGACGACCGGCGGCCCGGGCGCCGGCGCCGGCGTGGGTGGCGGCAACCCCGGGGTCGGCGGCGGCCGCTGATCCCGGCCCGGAACGGAATTCCCGGAAACGAAAAAAGCCCGCGCGGCAGACCCGCGCGGGCTTTCTCGTTGTGTGGCGTCCCCAAGGGGATTCGAACCCCTGTTACCGCCGTGAAAGGGCGGTGTCCTAGGCCTCTAGACGATGGGGACCTAGTTGAAAGGTCGGAGCCTACCCGACCAATTGATCACGTTTCAAGGTGACCAACAAGTAGGGCAGCACGCGTGACACGCACTGCCCGACCATATGGCGTCCCCAAGGGGATTCGAACCCCTGTTACCGCCGTGAAAGGGCGGTGTCCTAGGCCTCTAGACGATGGGGACCTGATTGGCGCGCCCGGGAAGATTCGAACTCCCGACCTTCTGGTTCGTAGCCAGACGCTCTATCCAACTGAGCTACGGGCGCTTTGGCTCCCCGAGCTGGACTCGAACCAGCGACCCAGTGATTAACAGTCACTTGCTCTACCAACTGAGCTATCGGGGAATACGTCTCGCGACGTGGGGCGGCATATTAATGATCCACCCCGGGTGCGTCAACACCCACGACCAGAAAAATGCGCCCATGAGCGCCCTGCCGGGCTAAGCCCTTGAAACGCGGTTGCGCGACGCGGCGGCACTCCCCGTGGCAATCCTCGACGTCGCGACTTGGCCCGCCCCCCAGAACGATAACGACCCGGCCGGGCCGGGTCGCAACACCTCACGCCCCGTCCCGGGGCAGGGTTCATCGGTGGGCGATCAGAGGAACTCGAGGTCCATGGCCACGGCCTCGGCGCCCTTGCGCGCGCACATTTCGTCGGTCTCGCCGGACGGGGCGCCCGAGACACCGATCGCCCCGTAGGTCTTGCCACCGGCCTCGATGGTGACACCACCGGCGCCGAACATCAGCCCCGGCACGTGGCCCAGGGCCCCGGCACCGCGATCCTCGATCGCCGAGGTGGCCGAGTTGAACGACATGGCGGTGTAGGCCTTGAGCTTGGAGATGCGCAGGGTCAGGTCCGGTGCCAGCACGTCACGCAGCACCACCTGCTCGTTGCCACCGCGATCGACGACCGTCACGCCCACCTGGATACCCTCCTCGCGGCAGGCCTCCATCGTGGCCTGGGCGGCCTTCAAGGCCATTTCCATGGACAGGCGGTCGACGCTGACGGTCATTGGCTGGTCGGACTGCGCCATCGCGGCATTGCCGGCCAGGGCCAGGCCGGTGGCGACGACGGCACCGCGAATCGCGTTCTTGGTGAATTGCATGGGTTCTTCCTCTTCGTTTGGCTTGCTGGTGGTCTTGGGAAATTCTGCACGATTCGATGGCATCTCTGGCTCGCGGGTTTGTTCGCAAGCAAGGCACCGGCCCGAAGGCGGGCTCATTGCCCGTCGAGGGGCGGCAACGCCGAGTGCGGTCAAACCCGCGACCCCCGTCCGGGCGGGCCTCCAAGGACCCATCTGCGGCGTTGCAGCCCTTGCAAAGGGCAACGGCCCTTCGCGGCGGACTGCGCCTTGCATCTGGGCCCTTGGAGGTCCCGCAGAGACGCCATCGAATCGTGCAGAGTTCCCTTGGGCTCTGTCGGCCCATTTTTTATCTTGGACCGGCTTACGCCTGGTCCAGGGTGGGGTAATCGATATACCCCTTCTCCCCTCCACCGTAGAAGGTCGAGGTGTCGGGTTCATTCAGCGGTGCATCGAGGCGGAAGCGCTCGACCAGGTCCGGGTTGGCGATAAACGGCACGCCGAAGGCCACGGCCGCGGCACGGCCTGCCTCGATATCCCTTTCGGCCCGGGCCTGGTCGTACTGGTAGTTGCGGATCACCGGACCCTCGAACAACGGCACCAGCTCGGCCAGGTCGAAGGCCGGGCCGGCATCGCCGGGCGCGTCCTCGCCCATCCCCGCGATGTGCAGGTAGGCCAGGCCGAAGGGGTTTAGCTCGCGCACCACGTAGGAGAAGGTGCCCCAGGGGTCGCTGTCGTGCATGCCGTTGAACGGTTGCAGCGGCGAGATGCGTACCCCGGTGCGCTCGGCACCGGCCACGCGGATCACGGCCGCCAGCACCTCGCGCAGCAGCCGCATGCGGTTTTCCAGCGTTCCGCCGTAACGGTCCGTGCGCTTGTTGGTGCCGTCACGCAGGAACTCGTCGATGAGATAGCCGTTGGCCGCGTGCACCTCGACCCCGTCGAAACCGGCCGCCAGGGCGCGCTCGGTGGCGCGGGCGTAGGCCTCGACCAGCTCGGGGATCTCCTCGGTTTCCAGCGCGCGCGGGGTTTCGAAGGGCTTCTTCTCGCCGGAGGGGACGTAGCCTTCCCCGTCGATGGCGATCGCCGACGGCGCCACCGGCAGCTTGCCACCGGGCTGGAAGTCGGAGTGCGAGACGCGGCCGACGTGCCAGAGCTGGAGCACGATGCGGCCGCCCTCGTCATGCACGGCCCGAGTGATCATCTCCCAACCGGCCTGCTGCTCGTCGCTGTGGATACCGGGCGTGGCCGGATACCCCTGCCCCTCGGGCACGACCTGGGTCGCCTCGCTGATGATCAGGCCGGCCCCGGCGCGCTGCCGGTAATAGGTGCGCATCATCTCGTTGGGGACGTTGCCCGGCACGGTCGCCCGGCAGCGGGTCAGCGGCGCCATGATGGCGCGGTTGGGCAGGGAAAGGGCCCCGAGGGTGACCGGGGTAAGCAATGCGGAATCCTGACTCATGGAACCTCGAACACGGTTGTTGTCGGGTGCCGAGCGTTCGATCCGGCCCGGCATCCGCTACGACAAGTTGGTTAGCCGGCTAACTTGTAGTCCACATGGCCGTCGAATGCCACCCGGATGGGCACCTCAGTGCCGGGCGGGTGCCCCCGCCGACTCCTGGACCAGGATCCACGGCGGCGTGACCACCGCCCACAGGGTCGGCTCGCCGCTCGCCCAGCGACGGGCGGTACCGGTGTCGAGCGCGTCGATCTCGCCGGCATCCCGCCAGGCGCCCACCGCTTCGGCGCGGTCACGCACCATCGCCATGGCGACGTCGACCAGGTCCAGGCTCGGGGCGATCTTCAGGATCTGGCCCTTGGCGAAGAAGCGCTCGAGTTCCGGCCACTCGATCCGGGCGGTCTGCCCGACCAGCTCGGCGTAGAGCGTTTCGTCGTCAAGCGCCGCGGCGCCGGTCTCGGGGAGATTGGAGGAGATTTCTGTCATGATCTGCCCTTGTTCACTGTATTCGGAGAGGAGAGCCTGCCGATGGCCAAGCGCCGCCGCCCGGGACCGGACCGCTCGAGCTACCTGAATCACCGCAGCCGCGTCGAGCCGATCCGCGCCCCCGACGGCTCGTCCGTGCGCGAGCTGCTGCATCCGTCCCGTCACGCCATCGAGCGCCTGAGCGTGGCGGAGGCCAGCATCGATCCCGGCGAATCGACCCGTCTGCATCGCCACCCCGTGGCCGAGGAGGTCTACCAGATCCTCGACGGCGCCGGCCTGATGGAACTCGGCGACGAACGGCTCGCGGTGGTGCCGGGTGATATCATCCGCATCGCCCCCGGCCAGCCGCACCGGATCGAAGCGAGGAGCGAGGTCCCGTTGCGGCTGTTGTGCATCTGCCAGCCGGCCTACCGCGACGAGGATACCGAATTCCTCGACCCGGATATTTCATGAACGAGTACTGAGATTGCGCAGAGAATTGGTTTCACAAGGAAATTTCCGAAGGAGCGTCGTATCGGTGACTACGGCCGACTGAGGAAATATTTCTTGTGGGATCAAAGATCAAGCAAGATCAGTGCTGGTTTGTGAAATATCCGGGTCAACACCCCCGACCCCAGCGACACCGGAACGACATGGTCATCCAGCGCAGCACACTCGAATTCCTGATTATCGCCCTGGTCCTGGGCACCATCCTCGCCGCGACGCTCTGGCTCGGCCACGGCGCCGGCGTGCTGGTACTGATCGCCTGGGGCGTCGCCGGCTTCATCTACCTCAAGCGCAAGTCGCCCCGCACCAAGGGACACGACGACTCGACGGACTGACTCAGTCCGCCATCTCCTCGGCCATCAGCCGCCGCACCCGCTCGAGATCCGCCTCGGTATCCACCCCGGGCGGCGGCGTGACCTCGGCGATCTCGATCGCGATGGTCTCGCCCATCGAGAGGGCACGCAGCTGTTCCAGCTTCTCCAGGCGTTCGATCTCCGGGCTGCCCGTGGCCACGAACCGGCGCAGGAAACCCGCGCGGTAGGCGTACAGGCCCAGGTGGCGAAAACCGAAGATGCCCGCCTCGCCGGCCTCGGGCAGGCCGTCGCGATGGAACGGGATCGGGGCGCGGGAGAAGTACATCGCCTCGGCGCGCTCGTTGGCGACCACCTTGACCGCGTCGGGCGAGAGAAACTCCTCGCGATCGGCGATCGGCACCATCAGGGTGGCCATCGCCGCCTCGGGCTTGGCGCGCAGCAGCTTGGCCACCTGGGCAAGCAGCACGGGCGGCATCATCGGCTCGTCGCCCTGCAGATTGACCACCACCGTCTCGTCGGGGAGCTCGAGGAAGTCGATCACCTCGGCCAGCCGATCGGTGCCCGAGGCATGACCCTCGCTGGTCAGCACCGCGCGTGCGCCGATCTCGGCCGCGGCCTCCTGGATGCGCTCGTCATCGGTGGCGACGACCACGTGCTCGCTGCCGGCCGCCACGCCACGCTCGTAGACCCAGTGGATCATGGGGCGCCCGGCAATCTCGGCCAACGGCTTGCCCGGCAGACGACTGGAGTCGTGCCGTGCCGGGATGATGATCCAGTCGCTCTCGTCCATCATGCCCCGGCATCCCCCCTGGTGTCGGTCGTTGCCGGGTGCTTCTTGCGCCAGGCCTGGTATTCCTCGTCCTCCAGCCGGCGCGCCTCGTCCTCGAGCATCACCGGAATGCCGTCCCGAACGGGATAGGCCAGGTGGGCCGAGAGCGAAATCAGCTCGTCGTTCGACTTGTCGTAGATCAGCGGTCCCTTGGTCACGGGGCACACGAGAATATCCAGCAGCTTCTTGTCCATCGGGGGTTACACCTCGTCGGGCCGCGCGGCCCAGCGACCTCGGGTCGATCGCCGCGCATGCATCAGGTTTCCAGTCGTTTCAGCGTGGCCTCGATCAGCGCGGGCGGCAGATCGATACCACCGCGCATCACCAGGAGCTGCCCGGGGCGAACCGGGGGCTCGGGCCATTTGACCGCATCCTTCTCGGTCATGACAACCGGACGACCGTCATCGAGCCAGGCGCGGGCCTGGGTCCGGGTGGGCGCGGCGTGATCGTCCAGGGGGTGCGCCTCGACCTCGACCCCCTCGGCCTCGAGCATGGCGAAGAATCGTTCGGGGTTGCCAATACCCGCCAGCGCGATCACCTCCCGGCCGGCGAGATCCGTGATCGGCCGCTCGGTCTGATCGAAGCGGTCGAGCAGCCCCTGGGGGCGAAAGTCGATCCGCCAGGCGGGCACACCATGCGCCCCCGCCCCATGGCGGGCCGGCTCGGCGCCGTTGACCAGCACCGCGTCCACTTCGTCCATCACCGCCGGCGACTCGCGCAGGGGCCCGGCCGGCAGGCACCAGCCGTTGCCCAGCCCTCGATGACCGTCGACCACCACCCATTCGATCGTCCGCGCCAGCCGGTGATGCTGCAGGCCATCGTCGCTGACGATCACGTCGACCTCGGGGTAACGGGCCTTGAGCTGCCTGGCCGCCTCGCGCCGGTAGGGGTGGACGACCACCGGGGCACCGGTGCGCTGATGGATCAGCCAGGGCTCGTCGCCGCAGCTGGACGGGTCGACCGCCTCGGCGAGGTCGACCGGCTCGATACCGACCTTCACGCCAAAGCCGCGGCTGATTACGCCCGGGGTGTGACCGGCCCGGCGCAAGGCCTCGACCAGCGCGATCACCACCGGCGTCTTGCCCGTGCCACCGACGGTGAGATTGCCCACCACGATCACGGGGCATTCGGGCTGACGGCCGGCCGCTTTCCGTCGGCGACGGGCCGCCTCGGCACAGACCAGCCAACCCAGCGGCCAGAACAGACGGGCAAGCAGACCACGGCGCTGCCAGAAGGCGGGATAACGCATCAGTCGGCCTGGTCGGCGAATTGCAGCCGGTAGAGACCGGCGTAGGCGCCGTCGGCGGCCAGCAGCTCCTCGTGGCGCCCCTGCTCGACCACGCGCCCGCCCTCCATCACGACGATACGGTCGGCATGCTCGATGGTCGACAGCCGGTGGGCGATCACCAAGGTGGTCCGCCCACGGGTGAGGTTCTCCAGCGCCCGCTGGATGAAGCCTTCCGAGCGGGTATCGAGCGCCGAGGTCGCCTCGTCGAGCAGCAGGATCGGGGCGTCGCGGTACAGGGCACGGGCGATGGCGATGCGCTGGCGCTGGCCGCCCGAGAGCAGCACGCCGTTCTCGCCGATGTTGGTCTCGAAGCCCTCGGCCAGTTGCTCGATGAACTCCTCGGCAAACGCGGCCTTCGCGGCCTCGCGCACCCGCTCCCTATCGAAGTCCGCGCCGTCGGCGTAGCCGATGTTCGCGGCGATGGTGGTATTGAACAGCACCGTCTCCTGCGAGACGTAGGCGAACTGGCGCCGCAGATCGGCCAGCGGCACGTCGTCGTGACGCATCTCGTCCAGCCGGATCGCGCCACGCTGGATCTCGACGAAGCGTGGCAGCGCGCCCATGAGGCTCGACTTGCCGGCACCCGACTGCCCGACGAACGCCACCGTCTCACCCGCGGCGATCTCCAGGCTCACGCCCTTGAGCACCCAGTCGGGATCGCGGCTATCGGTTGGCGCGGGATCGCGGTAGCTGAGCCAGACATCCTCCATCGCGATGCGCCCGCTGACCCGACCGACCGACTGGGTGCCCGACTCGGTCTCGCGCGGCTCGTCGAGCAGGGCGAACAGGCTTTCGCCGGCGGCAATGCCTTTCTGGATGATGGCGTTGAGATTGATCAGGCGCTTGGCCGGGGCGAGCGTCATGGCCAACGCGGTGATGAAGGAGACGAAGGTGCCGACGGTGATGTCGTCCATGCGATCGCCGCTGGTGGCGAACCAGACCACGCCGGCGACGCCGATCGCGAGCACGAACTGCGTCAGCGGCGAGGAGGCGGCCTGCACCGCCTGCATCTTCATGAACGCGCGGAAGTTGTACTGGTTCTGGCGATCGAAGCGCGCGCTCTCGTAGTCCTCGCCACCGTAGAGCTTGACCACGCGATGGCCGCTGATGGTCTCCTCGGCCACGTGCGAGACCTGCCCCATCGATTCCTGTATCCGCCGGGCGTAGCGACGGAAGGCGCGCGAGATGCCGGCAACCATCCCCACCAGCAACGGCAGCAGCACCAGGATGAACAGCGTCAGTTGCCAGGAGAGATACAGCATCCACACCAGCAGACCGATCACGGTCACGCTGTCGCGAATCAGGATCGTCAGCGCCTTCGAGGCGGCCTCGGAGACCTGTTCGCTCTGGTAATTGAGGCGGGTCAGCACCTCGGTCGACGGCACCCGGTCGAAGTAACGCGGCGGCAGATGCAATACCTGGGCGAAGGTGTCGTGGCGCAGGTCGCGGATCACCGACCGCCCCACCCAGGCCATGCCGTAGTTCGAGGCGAATTCACCGATCACGCGGAACAGGAACACGCCCAGCAGTGCCAGCGGCATCCAGGTGACCAGGGTCGGGTCGCGCTCGACGAAACTGCCGTCGAGCAGCGGCTTCATCAGGGCGGCGAAGCCGACCTCGGACAGGCCCGCGACCACCATGCCGACGATGGCGATCACCAACACCCGGGTATAGCGCCAGGTGTAGTTGAGCAGGCGGCGGTAGGTGGCCCACCCGGCCTCGGTGCGGGCGCGTTGCTTGAGCGACTCGGGATTCATCGTGGTGGCGTCGTCCCCATGCCGATCTTGTCGATGCCGGCGCGGCGGGCCTGGTCCAGCACCGTGACTACCCGCTGGTTGACCACCTGGGCATCCGCCCAGAGCACCACCGGTCGGCCGTCGTCGGCGATCTCGGCCAAGACGCCGCCAAGCTCCTGCTCGGAGACACGGCGGCCGTCGACGGCGATCTCGCCGCGGGCGTCTAGTTCGATCACGTGATTCTCCAGTTCGGCCCGCTCGCTGCTACCCGACTCGGACACCGGCAGGTCCACCTTGAGGGTACGATCGTGCACGAAGGTGGTGGTCAGCATGAAGAAGATCAACAGCATGAAGACCACGTCGATCAACGGGATCAGGTTGAGCTCGAGCGGTTCGCGAGCACGCTGCCGGAAGTTCATGCCGCCTGCCTCCGTCCCAGGCCGGCCGGGTGGATCAGGTCGACCAGGCGAATGGCCTCGGCCTCCATGTCGATGACCAGTTCGTCGATCAGCCCGCGGAAGTAGCGATGGAAGATGAACGCCGGCACGGCGACCATGATGCCCGCGGCGGTGGTGATCAGCGCCTTGGCGATACCGCCGGCGAGGAGCTCGGGCGCCACCGCGCCGGCGCCGCTGTGCGCGGTGATCGCCTGGAACACGTCGATGATGCCGATCACCGTGCCCAGCAGGCCGAGCAGCGGCGAGATCAGGGCGATGGTGCCCAGCGTGTTCAGGTATCGCTCCATCTGGTGGGCGACGTGACGGCCGGCATCCTCGATGCGCACGCGCATGCTGTCGGCCGAGTGACTGCCCGCCAGCCCGGCGGCGAGGATGCGCCCGAGCGGCGAGACCCGGGAGAGCTCGTCCAGTCGCGCCGCGGTGATCCCGCCATGGCCCTGCCAAGAGCGGACCATCTCGACCGGGTCGCCCGCCATGATGCGTCCGCGACGCAGGGTGTAGAGGCGCTCGAAGATGATTGCCATGGCAATCACCGAGGCAATGATGATGGGCAGCATCATGCCGCCACCGGCCAGAACGAGATCAAGCATGTTCGTGGTAGGTCCTTGTCCGTGGAGTGATGGGTTCGGGTTGGCGCCACCGGATCGGTCGCGCTCGAGCGACTCACGCGATGGTCACACCGGGCGTGTCAGAACGGCGTGATCCGCTTGCCCTCGGGCCAGCGCACGCGATAGCCGAAGTCGATCTGCCAGGGTTCGTCGGGGGCCAGCTCGCGCTGATAGGCCCAGACCCCCTTCTGGTCGTCGAAGGCGCGCTCGGTGGGCGTGTCGGTCTCCGCCAGCGCCTCGACGACGATGTCGGCATCGAGTGGTGTCGGCATCCGCATCAGCACGGTCACCGGCACGCCCTCGCCATGGCGGCTGGTCACCGTGACCTGGCGACGGCGCTCGATCTGGTGGACTTTGCCGATCAGGCCGTGGCCGGCGCGTTCGTCCGGCGGGGCCTGGTAGTCGACCACCAGCCGCGGATCGACGCCGAAACTGAGCTCCACCGGCTCGTCGGGCTGCAGCGCCGGGCGTGAGGCGCTGGCCTGCTGCTGCCCGTCGCGATGTATCTCCCAGCGGCCGGCCGGAAGCGGGTTGACGATGCTCGGCACGAAGCGGGCGACCACCACGGCATCCCGACTTTGCTGCGGGGCAACGCGGAGTGCCATCGTGGCATCCAGGCCCTGGTCGAGCACGGCCAGGCTCACCCCGCCCTCACCGCTGGGAATGGCCGCGGGCTTGTTCACCGCGATACGCGTGGCAAAGCCGGTCTCGTCCTCGACCCGTGCCGCCTCCGCCATGCCGGCGACATCGGCACGCATCAGCGAACTCTTGGCCAGGGGTTGCACCGGGGCGCCATCCTCCGGGTCGACAAAGCCGATCGTCAACGGCAGGAGTTCCGGTACCGGGTAGAAGCGACGCTGATCGCTGGTCACGAGCGTCATCGGCACCGCCGGCCAGTCCTCGCCGGTCTGTTGATGCACCCGGGCCGTCATCCGCCAGTCAATGCGGCGCTCGGCGGTATCCAGCCGGGCGCGGTAGATCGGCTCCCAGCCGGCATTGGCGACCCGGTAAGCCAGGTGCAGGGCCTCGTCGCCCGGCTCCAGATCCGTTCCGTTCAGGGCAATCCCGACCTGCCAGCCGGGGGGCTGGCCCGCCAGCTCGTCGAGGGCGGCCTGCAGGGCGTCGACGTCCTCGTCGATCCGGGCCTGACGCTCGAGCAGGGCTTGCCGTTCTTCGCTCAGCCGCGACATCAACGTGTCGACCGCGCCGTTTTCCTTCCAGAGTCGGGCGATCTCGCCGTCTTCGGGCACGAGCGCCGCGAGCTGGTCACGGGCGATCCGTCGTCGCAGGCCGTTTTCCTCGAGCTCGACGGCCACGGCACGGGCCTCAGCGCGCACCTCGTCGAGCCGCTCGGACAGGCGCTGGTAGCGGGGTGTCTCGCGCATCACCTCGCGCTCGAGGCGGATGCCCGACTCGGTATCGACCCGCGGCCCCTGCACCCTCAGGCTGTTGCCGTCGAGATCGGCCGGCAGGCCACCAATCCAGAGCCGCCCGCCCTGTTCGGCCGGGTCTCGACGCAACAGCGAGGCATCGGCCCGGCCGAGATTCACCAACGATTCGGCCGTCAGCGACCGGCTCACCCAGGCGCCCGCCGGGGCCACCGTCAACTGGTCGATGCCCATCGCGTGGTCGTCGACCGACTCGATCAGGGCCTCGACCTCCGGCGAGGCGGCATGAAGGCCGCCCGCCCAGCCAAGCCAAGAGGCGCTGCACGCCAGCAACAGGCCGCCGACCCGCCGCCGGGCCGGGACACGAGGCCGACCAGCGACTGCCCGATCAGCCATGTTCCGGCAGCTCGTCGAGCACGCCGCCGCCGGCACGACGGATGCGCACCGCCTCGGCCAGACGGTGGATGACCGCGCGGCTGTCGTCCCAGCCGATACAGGCATCGGTGATGCTCTGGCCGTAGTGGAGCGGCTTGCCCGGCACCACGTCCTGGCGACCGGCAACCAGGTGGCTCTCGATCATGGCGCCGACGATGCCGGCGTTACCACCGGCAATCTGACCGGCGACGTCCTCGGCCACCTGGATCTGGCGGGCATGCTGCTTCTGGCTGTTGGCGTGCGAGAAATCAATCATCAGCCGTTCGGGCATCTCGGTCTGGCGCAGCTGCTCGAGCGCCTCGCTGACACTCGCCGCGTCGTAGTTGGTGCTGCGCCCGCCGCGCAGGATGATGTGGCAGTCCGGGTTGCCGCTGGTCGCGAAGATCGCCGAGCGGCCGGCCTTGGTCACCGACAGGAAGTGGTGCGGACGGGCAGAGGCGCGAATCGCGTCGATGGCCACCCGCAGGCCACCATCGGTGCCGTTCTTGAAGCCGACCGGGCAGGACAGCCCCGAGGCCAGCTCGCGGTGGACCTGCGACTCGGTGGTCCGAGCGCCGATCGCGCCCCAGCTGATCGAATCGGAGATGTACTGCGGGCTGATCAGGTCGAGGTATTCGGTGGCGGTGGGCACGCCCATGTCCGCCAGGTCGACCAGCAGGTGACGCGCGACACCCAGGCCCTTGTTGATATTGAAGCTGCCGTCGAGGTCCGGGTCGTTGATCAGCCCCTTCCAGCCGACCGTGGTGCGCGGCTTCTCGAAATACACGCGCATCACCAGGAAGACGTCCTCCTTGACCTCCTCGGCCAGCTCGCGCAGCCGGGCGGCGTAGTCGCGCGCGGCGTCCACGTCGTGGATGGAGCACGGCCCCATCACCACCATCAACCGGTCGTCGCGACGGTCGAGGATGTTCTGGATGGTCCGGCGCGCGTGGGCCACCGTCTCCGCACCCTGCTCCGAGAGCACGTACTCGGCCCGGAAGACCTCGGGCGGGGTCAGCTGGTGGATCTCCTCGATACGCAGGTCGTCGGTCTGTACGGTCATCTTCGCTCAACTATTGGCTATGGAAACTCTGCAGGAACGCCATGCCACTCTGGCCTGTCGAGCCGTTCGTGATCAAGGCGTGTCGTCGCCGGCGTGCCGGCGGCCACGTCAAGACGTCGCAACGCGGAGCACGGGCGGCTCGGCAGGCCCCGCAGGGCGCGCCTTGAGCCGGGCATCTGCTGCGTTATCGTCCTTGGAAAGGGAATCACCCTTCCGCGGCGGACGAGCGCCTTGCATCTGCCCGGCTCAAGGCGCGCAGAGCGGCATGGCATTCCTGCAGCGTTTCCCTATGAACGCCCGGGCAGCATCGCCGGGCCGAAATTCAGGGCTCCATGGTAAAGGCCAAGCGCGATTTGCGCCATGGGCGCGCGGCCAACTCACCCGCCGTCGGAGAACACCGTCGGACGATGCAACTGCCGGACGGGAAAACGCTCGCGCAAGCCGGCAAGCCAGGGGTAGTCGAACTGGGCGAATCGCAGGCAATCGGCCTGCTCGCCGGCATCCTCCAGCACCTGCCCCCAGGGGTCGACGATCAGGCTGTGCCCGTAGGTTTCTCGCCCGTCGGCGTGGCGCCCGACCTGTGCGGCGGCCACCATCCAGGCGCTGTTCTCGATCGCCCGGGCGCGCAACAGCACGTGCCAGTGGGCCTGACCGGTGGCCCGGGTGAAGGCCGACGGTAGGCAGAACCAATCGGCGCCCGCCTGGACAAGGTGGGCGAACAGCTCGGGGAAACGCAGGTCGAAGCAGGTTGCCATCCCCAGGCGACCGGCGGGCGTGTCCACCACCACGGGCCGGTCGCCGGCGACGAAGGTGTTCGACTCGCGGTAGCTCTCGCCATCCGGCAGCACCACGTCGAACAGGTGGATCTTGTCGTAGTGGGCGACGACCCGGCCGGCCGAGTCGACCACGAAGCTGCGCGAGGCGACGCGATCCACCTCGGCCGGCGCGTCGGGCACGAACGGCAGGGTGCCGGCCACCAGCCAGACGCCATGGCGGGCCGCCCAGGCGGCAAGATCGTCGACCGCGCCCGGTGTGTCCGCCCGCGCCATGCGGACCAACTCGCGCGGGTCGGCCGGCATGGCCAGGAGGTTTTCCGGCAGCACCACCACGCTCGCGCCGCCCTCGCCCGCCCGGGCGATCAACGCCTCGACCACGGGGCGATTGGCGGCCCAGTCGGCCCGGCCGTTGAGTTGGGCGACCGCGACGGTCGGTGTCGTTTCGCTCATGGGGCCTCTCCTCTCGTCACCACGGGCTCGTCGAACGAGCCACCGATATGGTAGGTGACCGATGGCTCCGGGGCCTGATCGAGTTGCCGGAAGGTCTCCTGCAGGGCCAGCACCGCCCCGCCGACCAACGGGCCGCCGGCGACCGTGCCGATCAGAGGCAGGAGCATGCCGAAATCGGCGTAGATGCGCGCGGTGAGATCCAGTCGGCGCTCGACCAGCTGGAGCTCGCCGTCGATCAGGGCGCTCAGCGACGGGTTGGTCAGCTCGAGCGGATCGACCATCAGACGTCCGCGATCCAGCCGCCACTGCCCGGCGAGCGTCTCGAAATACAGCCCTTTCTTGGTCACGTCGCGGAAATCGAGGCGCAACCGGTCGGTCAGCGCACCGAGGCTCATCAATCCCACCAGGCGGCCCGCGCCCGGGTCGATGCGTTTCAACTGCCCCTCGGACAACAGGAACCGACCGTTGCCGGCCGCCCGACCGACAAAGAAGCTCGTCGGGCTGCCCGGCCAGGCGATGGTGAGCTGACCCTCCTCGACCTCGCCACCCTGGATGGGCGAATCGCCGTTGATTGACTCGATCGCGCCACCCAGGTCCGTGCCGTCGACGGCCAGCGACAGACGCGTGCGCTGCCCCTGCGGTCCCTCGCTGACCCCGTCCTCGACGCGGCCACTACCGGACACGCTCAGGCCCGGGGTCGGTTGCCAGTCGACGCGGTCGATCCGGTAATGGGCGTTCTCCGGCAGGGATTCGACGCGCAACTGACCCAATGCGAGTTCGTCGACCGTCAGGGCATCGATCTTCAGGCTGGCCGCGGGCAGCGTTGCCAGGTCCCAGGCCTGCGGGGGAGCGGGGTCGCGATCGGCGGTGCTCGCCTCGCGATGCAGGCGCAGGCGGTCGAACTGCCCCTCCAGCCGGCCGGTCGAGGGCCCCGCGGCGAACCGCAGCTCGCCCCGGTTCTCCTCGCCGGAAACGCCCAGCCACCAGCCATCGCCACGGGTCGTCCAGCCTGCCGTCACCCCGTCGAGCCACCAGTCACCGAGGCGGAGTCGATCGACGCGGGCGTCCACCCACCAGGACTCGCCGCCGCTCCCGGCGGCGCCCGCGCCGTTCGAGGCAACCGACCCCCACCAGGCAAGCCACGGCTCGAGGGCAAGCTCGCCCAACGTCACGCCGACGCGATGAGGCGCCGAGTCACCCTCGCCACCCGGAATTCCGTCCAGCGCCCGGTTGCCGATCCGGCTCTCGGCCAGCGCCCCGTTGTCGCCGAAAGCCAGTTCCGCACGCCAGGTCTGCGGGCCGTCAAGTCGGGCCGAGAGCGTCCGCAACCCGCCGTTGCGCACGGCCATGTCGACGCTCAGCGGCCAGCGGATCGGGGCCGGCTTTGCCAGCGGCTCGGGCAGCCGGCTCTGCCAGCCCACCAAGCCGGTCTCGACCTTCACCGCGACACCGCCCTCGCCGTGCGGCACATCGACACGCACGCCCACGTCCGTCTCGCCCTCGAGGGAGGCCACCAGCGCCTCGGCCACCGGCGTCTGGCCGGCCTGGCCCAGCACCGCGGCAAGGCCGGTCGGCGTGAAACGGGTGTTTGCCTGGATACGGGTCGCCGCCCGGTCGGTCGCCCGATCGACCCGAGCACGGAAAGGCTTGCCGAGAAAACGCCCCTCGAGGGCATCGGCCGAGAAACGGGTATCGGCAAAGCGCAACGGCCCGCTGACGTCCTCGAACACGAAGCGCCCGTCGGCCACCGCCAATCGATGACCGGCGAACCGATAGGACCCACTCGCCGTGGGTGGCGGGGAACCCTTGGTGAGGCCGATCAGCACGTCGAGGGTGAATTGGCCGTCACCACGCCCGGACAACCCCGCCAGGGCCCCGGCATCGATCAACGGCGTCTGGCCGAGCCCGTCGAGCAGCGCGTCGATCGCGAGCGGCCGATCGACGGCGATCTGCAACTTGGGTGCATCGAGGTCGAAGATGCTCACGCGCGAATCGCCGACCGGCACCGGGCCGACCTGACCCTGCTCGACGTCGACGTGATACTGCTTGTTGATGAACGCCATGCTGCCGTCGGCGCCCGTGAGCGCGGGCCAGCCCGGCCGGTACGGCAAGGTCACGTCGTGGTAGTCGAAGACGATCGAGAAGTAGCCCCCGCCGTCGGTAAACGGCGCGCGGGCGGGATCGCCATGGAAGATGAAACGCCCCGCGTCGATCCGCCCCTGCGCCCCCTCGCCTTCCAGCGCGGCATCCAGCCAGTCGAGCGTCCCCGGACCGATCACGTGTCGCGGCAGGTAACCCGGCGCCTGGCGCGTATCGTCGACGGAAAAGCCGCTGTCGATGCCGAGATACCCCGGCCGGTCACCCGCCGCCTGGCGATAGAAGAACCGCCCGGCCAGGGCCAATCCCGGCGATTCGAGCACCAGGTTGGGGCTGTAGAGCGCTAGCCCCGGGGCGGGATGGTCCTCGCCAGTCCCCGCGACTCGGTCGAACCAGTAGAGATCCCCCTGCAGGCGATCGATGCCCACCGGCTCGCGGAACATGCCGGGCACGGCCAGGATTAGATCCTGCTGGTCGACGCGGGCGAGCCAACCGCCCGGCTGGCGATACAGGGTCAGGTCCGCGCCGCCGCGCCCCGCGCGGGTGCCGATGACCGGGCGCAGCGGCACGCCGGTGGTGTTGCCGAAGCCGGCGAGATCGAGAAAGCCCTCGACCAGTTCGCCATCGAGGAACCGCAGGCGCACGTCGCGGGCCTGGCCGCGCGGCACGTTCTGGTCGAGCAGTTCGAGGAAATCGGTCGGCAATGGCGCGGCGGCCAGCCAGACGGCCAGGTGGCCAAGGTCGGCGTGGTCCGTGGCGAACAGGAGCTCGTCGCCGATCGCGCGCAGGCGCACGAACTCGGTCGGCAACGGCTCCTCGCGCGACGGGCGCAGCTTGACGTTCTCGGCATCCAGGTGCCAGCCGTCGGCATCGCGCGCCCAGGCAAGCGTGGCCGACACGCGGTCCAGTGACGCCTGGCTGGCATCGTCCTCGCCCAGCAGGTGCTCGCGCGTCACGGCCAGGTCGCGTACGTCCGCCTGCACGGTGAGTTCGGTCAGGCGCGTCTCGCGCCAATCCAGCCACAACCGCCCCTCGAGTCGGCCCGAGTCGATGCGGGGCATGCCCACCTCGCAGCGGGCCGGGTTGCCATCGCCCGGGCAGCCGCCCAGCGTGCGCTGCACGGTGGGACCCCCGTAACGATCCAGGCGTCGCTGCACCGCGGGCAGGTCCCAACCGGTCACCTGCAGGAACAGCGAGACCTCGCTCTGCTCGCCGAAGCGCCCGTCGCCGGCAAAGCGCATGGGCTCGTCACTGATCCCGCCGAGCCTGGCATTGCCGGAGGCGCGCCAGTGCTCGCGGTCGAGCTCGGCGGCGAGGCTGAAGGTCAGTCGATCACCATGGCCGGTCGGGTCGCGGAATTCGACCACCGCGTCGCGCACCGACAGGTGCCCGAGGCGCGCCAGCTGGACCTCCACCTCGGACCAGGAGACCCGCTGGGCGGTCACGCCGGCGCGTCCCTCGAGCGAGAGGTCGGCCACCGACCAGCCCTCGCGGTCGCGAATCAGGGTGAATCGGGGGGCATCGAGGGTGATCTTGTCGGCGACCAGGCGCCATTCGGTCAGGCTGCGCCACCAGGAAAGCCCCAGGCTCAGGGCATCGGCACGCGGCCCGGCGTCGATGCGCACGTCGCGAAAGATCACCTGCGGCTGATAGCCCTGCCAGCGCAGGTCGAGCGAACCGAAGCGCACCGGCACGTCGAGCGCCTCGCTGACCATCGCCTCGAAATCGGGCTGGTAGCGTTCCACCCAGGGCAGCAGCGCCCGGGAAACGGCACTGATCGCCGCGACCAGCACCAGCAGCACGGCGCCCACCATCAACAGGCGACGGAACGCCAGGCGAAGCCGGCGTTCCCGTTGTGCGCTGCTTGTCTCCATTAACTGGCCACTCCGCGTACCTCCGCCAGCCCGCCGATTGCCGACCAGCCGGTCGGCCATGTCCGATCACATCAGGACGATATCGTACTGCTCGGGCTGGTAGTGCAGGTCAATCTGGAGTTTAAGCGGAACGCCGGTGAATTCCTGCAGTTCGGCCAGGGAGGTGGAATCCTCCTCGCGCAGCCGGTCGATCACCGAGGCGCTGGCGATCACCAGCATCGACTTGGGTCGGTACTGGCGAGCATCCCGGGTCACCTCGCGGAAGATCTCGTAGCAGACGGTCTCGGCGGTCTTGACCGAACCGCGCCCGGCACAGACCGGGCAGGTCTCGCAGAGCACGTGCTCGAGCGATTCGCGGGTGCGCTTTCTCGTCATTTCGACCAGGCCGAGCGTGGAGACGTCGCAGACCTTGGTGCGGGCGTGATCGCGCTCGAGCGCCCGGTTGAGCGCCTGGTGTACCTGCACGCGGTGCTCGGGCTCGGCCATGTCGATGAAATCGATGATGATGATCCCGCCGAGGTTGCGCAGGCGCAACTGGCGCGCGATCGACGCGGCCGCCTCGAGGTTGGTCTTGAAGATGGTCTCCTCGAGGGTCTTGTGACCGACGAACGCGCCGGTATTGACGTCGATGGTGGTCATCGCCTCGGTCTGGTCGATGACGATGTAGCCGCCGGACTTGAGCGCGACCCGTTTTTCCAGCGCGCGCTGGATCTCTTCCTCGATGTTGTGCAGCTCGAAGATCGGTCGCTCGCCGGGATAGTGCTCGACGATCGGCAGGATGTCCGGGACCATCTCCTCGGCAAACGCGATCGCACGGTGGTAGGTCTCGCGCGAGTCGATGCGGATCTTCTCGACGAACTGGCCGAGGGTGTCGCGCAGGGTCCTGAGCGCCAGCGGCAGGTCCTCGTAGACCAGCCCCGGGTCGGTCATCTGCTGGCGCCGCTCGGCGAGATTGCTCCACAGCCGGCGCAGAAAGCGGTAGTCATGGCGCAGCTGCTCGCCCTCGACGCCCTCGGCCGCGGTACGCAGGATCAGGCCGCCGACCCCCTCGAGCGTTCCCTCTTCCTCGAGGATGATCTCGGTCAGGCCGGTCTTGAGGCGGTCGCGCTCGTTCTTGTCCTCGATCCGGCTGGAAACGCCGATGTTGCGCCCATTGGGCACGTAGACGAGATAGCGCGACGGGATGGTGATCTCGGTGGTCAGGCGGGCGCCCTTGGTGCCGATCGGGTCCTTGATCACCTGCACCAGCAGGTTCTGGCCGGTGCGCAACAGCATCTCGATCGACGGGGGCGAGGACTCGAGCTCGGTGTCCGGATCATCCATCTTCAGCTCGACATCGGAGACGTGCAGGAAGGCCGCGCGCTCCTCGCCGATGTCGATGAAGGCCGCCTCCATGCCCGGCAGCACGCGGGTCACGCGGCCACGGTAGATGTTGCCCACCATCCCGCGCGAACGCGAACGCTCGATGTTGATCTCCTGGAGCACCCCGTTCTCGACCATCGCGATGCGGGTCTCCTGCGGGGTGATGTTGATCAGGACTTCTTCGCTCATTTCTGGTTCTCGTTATCGTTCCTTGTGCGGTCCATCCAGGCGGGCCGGATGCCGAATAGGGCGAGCAGGCGCCCGGTCTCGGCCAGCGGCAGGCCGATCACGGCACTGCAATCGCCCTCGATCGTCTCGACGAAGCTGCCGGCCCGCCCCTGCAGACCGTAGCCACCCGCCTTGTCGAGCGGCTCGCCGGTGGCCACGTAGGCGCGGATCACCTCGCTCGACAGCCGGGCAAAGCGCAAACGCGAGGCGACCACCGCGTCGTGGCGCTGCTCGCCGTCGCCCACGGCAACGGCGGTGATCACCTGGTGCCACTGGCCACTCAGGCTGGCGAGCATGGCCTCGGCCTCGGCCGCGTCGACGGGCTTGCCCATCGGCCGCCCGTCCGCCCCGGCCACCAGGGTATCGGCCGCCAGCAACACGGCACCGGGTGGCCATGACGGTACCGCCAGCGCGGCATCGAGCTTCGCCCGGGCAAGGCGCAGGACAGCCGACTCGGCCGACTCGCCCGGCAGGAGCGACTCGTCCACCTCCCGCGCTGGCCGTGCCCGCCCGGCAATGACGAAACCGGCCTGTTCGAGCAATTCCCGGCGGCGAGGTGAGCCGCTGGCCAGCCACAAGGCGGGACGGGGATCGGATTCGGGTCTCATCGTTTCATTCTAACGATTCGACCCGAGCCGCGGGGGTCCGGTTTCCCGTCCGTCACTCGCGGTGATAGGGGTGATTCTGGTGCAGGGACCAGGCGCGGTAGAGCTGCTCGGCCACCAGCACACGCACCAGGGGGTGCGGCAGGGTCAGGGCCGACAGTCGCCAGGTCTCGTCGGCGCGCTGGCGCAGGGATTTGGCCACCCCGTCGGGTCCGCCGATGACCAGCGCCACATCGCGCCCCTCGACCAGCCAGTCGCCCAGCGAGGCCGCCCATTGGCGAGTGTCCCGGTCGCGACCACGCTCGTCGAACAGGATCATGCGCGCGCCCTTCGGGATCGCCCGTTCGATGCGTTCGGCCTCCATCGTCTTGACGCGATCGATGTCGACGTTCTTGCCGCGCGGCGCGGCCGGGATCTCGGTCAGGCGCACCGGGCAGCCGGCGGGCAGGCGCTTGAGGTATTCCTGCGTGCCCTCCTCCGCCCAGCCGGGCAGCTTGTGCCCGACGCTGATCAGTTCGATCCGCACCCCGACCTTACGATTTCGTGGCCGACGGGTCGGCGGCCGGCGCCGACCAGAGCTTCTCGAGCTGATACAGCGCGCGCGTCTCGGGCATCATCAGGTGGACGATCACGTCGATGAAGTCGACCAGCACCCATTCGGTCTGCGGCGTGTCGTCGCCCTCGACGTTCATCGGGCGCATGCCGTGGTCCTTGAGGGTCTTGACCACCTCCTGCGCCATCGCCTTCAGGTGGCGATCGGAGGTCCCGGAGGCGAACACCATGTAGTCGGTGAAGTTGCAGCGTTCGCGCACGTCGAGGGTAACCAGATCGACGGCCTTGAGCCCCTCGAGCGCCTCGACGGCGTGCTTGAGGATCTCCTCGGCCGGCATCGGCGGGGTCTGGTCGACCGGCTGGTTGCGGGTGGATGGCGGTTGATTCGCGCTCATGTTGGGAAACCTGTTGCCTGGCGGCACCGGGCCACCAATGGAAGTTAAAAACGAAATGAAATCGGAGTGAAATCAGCGTTGAAAACGGGCAATGGTCGGCGCAACCGGGGATGCGGTCAACCACGGCGGAAATGACGGACCACCGGCTCGGGCACGAGGTAACGCAGCGAGCGACCCTGTTCGATGAACCCGCGCAGGGTGGTCGCTGAGATATCCAGCCGGGTGATGGCCACCGGCACGATCCGGCCGACTGGTGACTCGGCCAGCGCGCCGGGGACGACCTGCCGTTCGGCCAGCCACCGGGCGGCCGTGCCGGTCGCCTCCGAGCCCGGCCGGGTCGCGACCGCGATGTGCGCGAGATCGAGGATGCGTTCGACCTCGTGCCAGCCCGGCAAGCCATTGAAGGCATCCATGCCCATCATCAATACCAGCGGCTCGCCCGGGTACTCGGCGGCGAACTCGGCCAGGGTGTCGGCCGTGTAGGACGGCCCGGCTCGGCGGTGCTCGCGGTCATCGAGAACGAATCGCGGTTCGTCGGCGATCGATTGCGCCACCAGGTCGAGGCGCGTGGCCGGATCCAGGAGCGGCTCGCCCCGATGGGGCGGGATGGCCGCCGGCACCAGGTGCACCCACGAAAGATCGAGGGTCTCGGCCACCTCGGTCGCCAGGCGCAGATGACCGATATGGACCGGGTCGAACGTCCCGCCAAAAATGCCGATCATGACCGGCTCAGTGCCGCGTCTCGCCGTTGCCCAGCACGATGAACTTCTGCGAGGTCAGCCCCTCCAGGCCCACCGGGCCGCGGGCGTGGATCTTGTCGGTGGAGATGCCGATCTCGGCACCCAGGCCGTATTCCATGCCGTCGGCGAAGCGGGTCGAGGCGTTGACCATCACCGAGGCCGAGTCGACCTCGCGCAGGAAACGCCGCGCGGTGGTGTAGTTCTCGGTGACGATGGTGTCGGTGTGGTGAGAGCCGTAGGTCTCGATGTGCTCGATCGCCGCGTCCAGCCCGTCGACCACGGCCACGGCGAGGATCGGGCCGAGGTACTCCTCGCCCCAGTCCTCCTCGGTCGCCGCGGTCATCGACGAAACGATCGCCCGCGACCGCTCGCAGCCGCGCAGTTCGACGTCGAGCTCGCCGAAACGCTTGGCGAGATCCGGCAGCACGGCCTCGGCCACCGATTGGTCGACCAGCAGGGTCTCCATGGCATTGCAGACGCCATAGCGATGCGTCTTGGCATTGATCGCGATCGCCTTGGCCTTGTCCAGATCGGCATCCCGATCGATGTAGACGTGACAGACGCCGTCGAGGTGCTTGATCACCGGCATGCGCGCCTCGCGCGAGACCAGGGCCACCAGGCCCTTGCCGCCGCGCGGGATGATCACGTCGATCGCCTCGGGGCTGCGCAGCATCGCCGTGACCGCCTCGCGGTCGGTAGTGCCGACGATCTGCACGGTCTCGGCGGGCAGGCCGGCAGCCTCCAGCCCGTCGCGGATGCACGCGGCCAGGGCCTGGTTGCTGTGGATCGCCTCGGAGCCACCGCGCAGGATGGTGGCGTTGCCGGATTTCAGGCACAGCGCCGCCGCGTCGATGGTCACGTTGGGCCGCGACTCGTAGATGATGCCGATCACGCCCAGCGGCACGCGCATGCGCCCGACCTGGATGCCCGACGGGCGGAAGACGGTGTCGGTGATCTCGCCGACCGGGTCCGGCAGCGCGGCGATCTGGCGCACGCCCTCGGCCATCTTCTCGATGCCGGCGGCGTCGAAGGCCAGGCGGTCGATCATCGCCTCGTCGAGCCCGTTGGCGCGCCCCGCCTCGAGATCCTTCTTGTTGGCCTCGATCAGGGTGCCGGTGTGTTGAACCAGCTGGTCGGCGATCGCCAGCAAGGCGGCGTTCTTCTTCTGCGTGTCGACTCGGGACAGCGCTCGTGCCGCGCGGCGGGCCGCCTGCCCCATCGCCTGAATGGTCTCGGTAACGGTGTTGTCGTTGGCCATCGTCAGCTTCTCCTGATCATTGCCACGGCGGGCCTCACCCACCGATTGAATCGTTGTCTGTCGTGTACGTGTCACCGGGGGCTGCCGGCCGGGATCACCGCCCCGGGCGGGTCGCGTGCAGCATCACCCGGTCGAGCAAGGCCCAGACCCGGCCACCGCCATCCGCGGTGTTGCAGCCCTCGCCCAGCCCCTTGATGCAGCGGTCGACCTCGGCGCAACCAGCCAGCAGGCGCTGCCAGTTGCCGGCCGGCATCATCCGGGCACGCGCCTGATAGCGACGCGCGAGAAATGCCGGAATCCGGGTCTTCTTGAAACCCGCCTGGTCGTTGCCGGCCAGCGCGACCAGTGCGCGCAGATCGCGGGCGATCACCCACAGGATCAAGAGCGGCTCGGTGCCCTCGGCGCGCAGGCGCGAGAGCAGGTACAGGCCGCGCTCGCGGTCGGCGTCCAGCACCGCATCGCTCAAGGCGAAGGTATCGACTCGCGACTGGTTGGCCAAGCCCTGGGCGACCGGCCGGCATCGACCGGCCCCTCGAGGTCCATCAGGGCGAGTTTCTCGATTTCCTGGGCGGCGGCCAACAGGTTGCCCTCCACGCGCCCGGCGATCAGCTCGGCGGCATCCCGCTCCAGGCGCACCCCGTGGGTGGCGGCCCGACGCGTGATCCAGGCCGGCAATTGACCCAGCGGCACGTCGTTGAACCGTACCGCCAGCCCCGCCCCGGCCAAGGCCTTGAACCAGGCGCTTTTCTGCAGCTGGTTGTCCAGCCGCGGCAGGCTCACGATCCAGATATCCGACTCGCCGCCACCCTTGACCCGCTCGGCGAGCGTGCTCAGGGCCTTGGAGCCGACGCGGCCCGGCTTGCCGCCGGGAATGCGCAGATCGATGATACGCCGGCTGGCGAACAGCGACAGGCTCGCCCCCTGGCTTTCCAGCGCGCCCCAGTCGAACTTGGCATCCACCTCGAAGCGCAGGCGCTCCTCGCAACCCGCCTCACGGGCCTTGGCGACGATGGCATCACGCGCCTCCTGGACCAGCAGCGGCTGATCGCCGCCGATCACGTACAGGGATTCCAGGCCCCGGGCCAGACGCTGTTCGAATTCCTGCGGTTTGGCGAGCACGTGGCCTCAGCGACCGTCGTCGGGCGCGATCAGGGTGTCGGGATCGATCGGCGCGAGCAGGCGGTAAAACAGCAACTGCCCCACCAGCTCGCCCAGTTCGCGGCGAATCTGCCCCTCGTTGCTCGACGAGGCCAGCACGCCGGTCGGATCGTAGTTGTAGTTGCGCGCCTGACTGATCTGGCGGCTGGGCGTGCGCGAACCGTCCGGCAGTTCGATGTGGTAGCGCAGCTCGTGGAGCAACTCGTACTGACGCACGTCGGCGCTCGGGTCGACCACCGAGGCGCGCTGCTCGACCGAATTGCCCTCGACCACCAGTCGGGCCGTCGCGTCGCGGCGATCATCGACCAGCACGGCCTCCGATTTGTCGATCTCGGCGGCCAGTGTCCGGTAGACGGGATCCGAGCTCGACAGTCCCGAGACGTACACCCGCTCGAAACTCGGGTCGACTTCCGTCACGCCTCGCAGGTGGTAGCCGCAGCCCGAAGTGACCACCATGGCCGCCGCCAACGCCATGGCCACCCCCAGGGAAAGGGCACGCGACAAGCCACGCATGCCGGCCGATTGACGGGACGTCCTGACCCAAGTCGTATCCATTACGTTGCCACCACGATATTGACCAGTTTGTTGGGGACCACGATCACGCGCTTGATCTCGCCCTCATTGGTGAAGCGCTGCACGTCCTCGTTGGCCAGCGCCTGCGCCTCGATGGCCGCCTTGTCCGCGGCGGCCGGCACGTTGATCTTCGCGCGCAGCTTGCCGTTGACCTGCACGACCATCTCGATCTCGTCGCGCACCAGCGCGGCCTCGTCGATCGTCGGCCAGGCGGCATCCGCAATGGTGCCCTGCCCGCCGACTTCGTGCCAGAGCGCGTGGGTGATGTGCGGCACGATCGGCGCGAGCATGCGCAGCATGTCCTGGATGACGGCCCCGACCACCGCCTGACCGCGCTCGTCGGTCGCCTCGAACCGGGCCAGTTCGTTGAACAGCTCCATGTTCGCCGCGATCACGGTATTAAAGGTCTGGCGCTTGTCGATGTCCTCGGTGACCCGGCCGATGGTCTCGTGGAGCTTGCGGTACAGATCCTTGGCTGCGCCATCGGCATCGGCCAGCTCGTCGGCCGACTCGATGCGCCGCGTGAGGTCGATGCCGGCGGCCTTGCGCTCGGCGACCTGGCGCCACAGGCGCTTGAGGAAGCGGTGCGCGCCCTCCACGCCCGAGTCGGACCACTCCAGGCCCTGGTCGGGTGGCGCGGCGAACATCATGAACAGTCGTACGGTGTCCGCGCCGTATTCCTCGATCAGCTCCTGCGGGTCGACGGTGTTGCCCTTGGACTTGCTCATCTTCGCGCCGTCCTTGTTCACCATGCCCTGGGTGAGCAGGCGGGTGAACGGCTCGGCGCAGTCGGCCGGGATCAGGCCCTCGTCGCGCATCAGCTTGTGGAAGAAGCGCGCGTACAACAGGTGCAGCACGGCGTGCTCGACACCACCGACGTACTGGTCGACCGGCAGCCAGTAAGCGGCGCGCTCGTCGAGCATCCCCTGGTCCGAACCGGCGCTGGCAAAGCGCGCGTAGTACCAGCTCGACTCGAAGAAGGTGTCGAAGGTGTCGGTTTCGCGCTCGGCCGCGCCACCGCATTCCGGGCAGGTGGTCTCGATGAACGAGCGGTCGGACTTGATCGGCGAGCCCGGGCCGTCCATCACCACGTCGGTGGGCAGCACCACCGGCAGGTCCGCGTCGGGCACCGGCACGGCACCGCAGTGCTCGCAGTTGATGATCGGGATCGGGCAGCCCCAGTAGCGCTGGCGCGAGACGCCCCAGTCGCGCAGGCGGTAGTTGATGGTCTCCTCGCCTCGGCCCTCGGCGGCAAGCTTTTCCACGATCCGGTCGAAGGCCGCCTCGCTGGAAAGCCCGCTGAAGTCGCCCGAGTCGATCAGCGTGCCCTTCTCGGTCATGGCCCCTTCGGCGTAATCATGCTCCGAGTCGCTGCCCTCGATCACCGGCTTGACGGGCAGATCGTGCTTGCGCGCGAATTCCCAGTCGCGATCGTCGTGGGCGGGCACCGACATCACCGCGCCGGTGCCGTATTCCATGAGGACGAAGTTGGCAACCCAGACCGGTACCGGCTCGTTGGTGAGCGGGTGCGTGGCGGTCACGCCCAGCGGCAGCCCTTTCTTCTCCACGGTCGCCATGTCGGCCTCGGCGACCTTGGTGTGGCGACACTCCTCGCGGAAGGTCGCGATGTCATCGTTCTTCTCGGCGGCGGCCACCGCCAGCGGATGGTCGGCGGCCACGGCGAGATAGGTGACACCAAACAGGGTATCCGGGCGGGTAGTGAACACGCGCAACGGCTCGCCGTTGTCGACGCTAAAGTCGAGCTGCACCCCGCGCGAACGGCCAATCCAGTTGGCCTGCATGGTGCGTACCTGCTCGGGCCACTGCTCGAGCTTGTCGAGATCCTCGAGCAGCTGGTCGGCGTAGTCGGTAATGCGGATGAACCACTGCGGGATCTCGCGGCGCTCGACCGGCGCGCCCGAGCGCCAGCCGCAGCCGTCGATGACCTGCTCGTTGGCGAGCACCGTCTGGTCGACCGGGTCCCAGTTGACGACCGCGGTCTTCTTGTAGGCCAGGCCCTTCTTGACCAGTCGGGTGAACAGCCACTGCTCCCAGCGGTAGTAGTCCGGGTCGCAGGTGGCCAGTTCGCGATCCCAGTCGTAGGCGAAACCCAGACGCTGGAGCTGGCCGCGCATGTAGTCGATGTTCTCGAAGGTCCAGCGCGCCGGAGCGGCCTTGTTCTTGAGCGCGGCGTTTTCCGCCGGCAGGCCGAAGGCGTCCCAGCCCATCGGCTGGAGGACGTTCTTGCCCAGCATGCGCTGGTAGCGACTGATGACGTCGCCGATGGTGTAGTTGCGCACATGCCCCATGTGCAGTCGGCCGGAGGGATACGGGAACATCGACAGGCAGTAGAACTTCTCGCGGGTGGGATCCTCGCGAACGTGGAATGCCTTGGTGTCTTCCCAGAAGCGTTGTGCCTCGTCCTCGACTTTCGCGGGGTTGTATTGCTCGTGCATGTGGGACTGTTTCTACCTTGGTTTTGAGCGTCTGCCCGGCCGGATCGCCGCGATAATCGCGACGTACCGATCGTCGGGCCATGTTGCGTCCGAGGCCGACCCTCGGCCACGATGGAATCGGTGCATTCAATGGCAACGCCCCCGGCGCGGCGTCGGGCTCTCCACGACAGCGCCACCGGGGGCTGACCGGGGAAGGTCTGCACGAATCCGTTGCCACTGAGGGCTTGGCGAGTGGTGCGTGATCAGGACGCCATGTCGCCGGCGGACGAACGCCTTGCATCTCGCGCCTCAAGGCACGCTTCAGCGGTATCGGATTCGTGCAGACCTTCCCCAGCGCACTAGAATACCGAAAGGAACCACCCCCTGCACCACTCGGCGAGCACGCCATCGGGCAGGACCCGGCAAGCCCAGAAGGCACACGGAGACCAAAGCGAATGACCGATACCCGCCAGGAGCACAGCGAGACCTACGAAGCCCTGCGACACGGCTACTACCAGCTGCTCGAACGGATCTACGCCCGCCTGCTAGACGAGCCCGGGCACAAGCCGGCCGACCGGGCCCGGATCGCCCAACTGGCCGAGGAGGAGGCATCGGCACTGGACACCGAGGATTTCCGCCACGAGATCGTCGAGGCGGTGAAGGACGACCTCGAGCATACCCGCGAGAATCTGGCGCATGAAGGCGAAAGCATCCGCGAGACCCTGCGCGACTGGGCCGGTGACATCGGCGCGAAGCTCCTGTCGATCGCCGATCACACCGACGTGACCCTGGAACAGATCCGCAACGAGGCCGAGCGGACCCGACCGCGCGAATGGGTCGCCGGCCATGTCACGAGCCCCAAGCGCCTCGAATGCATCGACTGTGGTACAATCCTGCATCACGACCGTTTCGGCCCGCTGCCCAGCTGCCCCGAGTGTCACGGCCGGTCCTTTCGGCGGGCCTGACTTTCCCGTCGTGGCGAACGTTTAGCCCATCTGACCCCGGATCGCCGCCAGCGAAGCCCCGGGGACAACCCCCTTCACCCCGGAGAAGACGATGAAGCCCGTTCTCGTTATGAAGCCCGTTCTCGTTATCCTGACCGCGCTGGCGACGATTATGCTGCCGGCGCGCGTGGCGTTGGCGATCGGCGTCCCGCCTCTGGTCGAGCCCGACTGGCTGGCCGACCGGCTCAATGCACCCCAACTGGCCATCATCGAGATGTCCAACGAAACCTCCTATACCTTCGACGGGCACATCCCGGGGTCACGTTTCACCACCAAATCGGCCTGGCGCGAGCAGAACGACGAAGGCACCCTGATCCGCCTCCCCGTGGACACGCTTGAGGGGCGCTTCCGTGAACTGGGGGTGAACGACGGCGATGGCGTGGTGATCTACTACAAGGGCAACGACCTCGACGAGGTCCTGGGTGCGTATTACCTCTTCTGGCTGTTGCACTACCTGGGTCATACCAACGTCGGGATGCTGGATGGCGGCTGGCACGGCTGGCAACAGGCCGATGGCCCGGTATCGGACGAGGGCGGTGCGGCGGAATCGGGGGATTTCGTTGCCCGCCCCCTGCCCGCGCTGGAGATCTCGACCGAGGAGCTCGACGCCATCCGCGAGCACTACCCCGTGATCGACGGCCGACCGGCCAGGCATTTCAGTGGCGAGGACAAGTTCCCCGCCAACCCGCGCCACGGACGCATCCCGGACACCATCAGCCAGCCTTGGGCGGATTTTCTCCGGACCGCCGACGACGGGACGATCTACACCGAACGCACCGACCTGGCCCCCTTCTTCGTCGAACACGGCATCGACCCGTCGACCCCCATGCTGATCACCTGCCTGGGCGGCACGGGCGCGGCCATCGACTACGCGATGTTCTACAGCCTGGGCTACCGCAACATGCGGGTACACGACGCCGGGCTGCGCGAATGGAACGTGCGTGACCTGCCCCTGATCACGCCGGACGACTAGCCCCGTGCCGCGTTTCCTTACCGGTTGAACAGCCGCGGGTTGGCCTCGAGGAATGCCGCGATCCACTGCTCCAGAAACGATCGCCCCGCCGCCACCTTGAGGTAGCCGTAACCGAGTATCGCGATCGCCCCCGCCCCCAGGGCATCGACGATCAGATCCCACATGGTGTCGGTCAGCCCCGACGGGTCGCCGAGCATCGCCTTCTGCATGTCGGTGCCGAACCACTGGTCCATCGTGAACTCGACGATCTCCCACATCGCGCCGATCCCCAGCGCGAACATGTAGGCGAACAGCGCCACGAACCCGGGCGTCATGTGAAAGCGCAGGCTCTTCTTCTCGTTGAGGATGTAGACCAGCAGAAAACCGACGATACCCAGGAGAAACCCCGAGGCGGTGTGCAACACGAGGTCCCACCACCAGAAGCGGGTGTAGTAACCCTGCACCTCGCCGAGAAAGAGCGAGGCGAAGATGAACAGGGTCGCCAGCAGCTTGAACTCCGAGGGGATAAACACCTCGAAGCGCCGGAACATCAGCACCGGCGCCAGCGTCAGTAGGAGGATGAGAAACGTCATTGCCGCCGTCAACCACAGGCCTTCCCAGAGGGCAAAACCCAGCTCGGCGAGCATGATCAACTGGATCACCAGGGTGACGCGCTGGTGGACGCGTCGTTGCTGCCCAGGCGCTTTGCGATCAACAGGCGTCATCGGCATGAGTGGAAGACGGTTGTCGCGGGGTTGCCGCGGGTGCGACCCCCACGCCGATCAGGAATCATCGACGTGTCGATCGGCCGTGATGGAGGCAATCTCGAGCCGAAACGGCCCGGGCTGACGGTCGGCGAGCAGGAACCCCACCCGGTCGATGCGCTCCGGGCTCAGGCGCGGCGCATCCGGCACATCGCGCCCACGAAACACCGCCTCGAACGCCGGCCAGGCAAGACTCACCTCCAGCCACTGGCCGGCCA
Organism: Guyparkeria sp. SB14A; assembly: GCF_005096345.1. Classification (NCBI taxonomy): domain Bacteria; kingdom Pseudomonadati; phylum Pseudomonadota; class Gammaproteobacteria; order Chromatiales; family Thioalkalibacteraceae; genus Guyparkeria; species Guyparkeria sp. SB14A. The sequence continues at coordinate 39,863 of NZ_SWAW01000014.1, forward strand.
CGGTATCGAAACTCGCCGCGTAGGAAATGCCCGGCGCGGTCTGGTCGGTTCCCACACGACACTGGTAGCGCCGCCCATCGCCCCGCACACGCATCGACAGCCCCGTCGCGCCGGCCAGCACGCCGGGACGCAACTCGCGACGCACGGAGGCAAAACCGCCGCCGTGTTCGAGCGACAGCTCACCCGCGAACACCGCAATGTCAGTCTCAAACGACATCGAGCCGGCGGATACCCCGCCCATCACGCCATCGTTGACGGCATGCCAGCCCTCCGGCTCGAGGAAACTTGTACGGGATATCATCGGACTAACGTAGATCACCGGCGCGCTCGCCGCTGACCGGTCGAATCGACAAACAGGAGGTGCCACCATGCTGATGACAACCCACGCCTTCAAACCGACCCGGACCACGGGCCTGGTCCTGGGCCTCGTCCTGACGTTGCCACTGCTTGCGCCGACGGCGTGGGCGGCGGACGACGAGCCGTGGAAAAAGCCCGGCTGGGAGCCGATCACCGACGAGGAGCGCCAACCGCCCAGCCCCGACGAGATGGCGGAAAGCGCCGTCGAGATCCGTGAATCCCAGGGGATTCGCTATTTGAGCGGCGGCCTGGGCGCCGGGGAGCGGGCCTGGCTGCAACAGCACGGGGCCTCGTACCCGGTGGCCCTGCAATTCTCCAAGGGGGAACGCGGGGCGTTCGTCTCGTCAGTGGGCGTGACGATCCGCACGCCCGATGGCCAGACGCGCTTCGAGGCCACGACGGACGGGCCGATGATCTTCATCGACCTGCCCGCCGGCCGCTACGACGTCACGACCCGCTACCAGGAGCACAGCCGCGACTTCTCGCTGCAGGTACCCACCAGCGGCCAGACGAGCCAGTCGATCAATTTCCCCTGAGAACACCGACACCGGAGCCGAACATCCGATGCAACGAAAAAATCCCGGGTCGCCAGTGCGAACCCGGGGTTTTCTGATGTTTGGTGGAGCCAGGCGGGATCGAACCGCCGACCTCCTGCATGCCATGCAGGCGCTCTCCCAGCTGAGCTATGGCCCCTCGTGCCTGAGGAATGCGCGCATTGTACCGGCAGAACGGACGCTGTCAACACCCTGTCACGCGGATTTTGTCGGGATCGACACAACCCCCTGATTCCCCGACATCTCGACATCGCATCGCCCCGGAATTGGGCCGGGGCCGCGCACGCCATCGGGATTTTGGTTACATTACCGCCACACGATCGGGCAGCCACCCGCGCCTGTCCGCCCCACCCTTCGAAAGCGACGAGGTATCACATGACGTCGAGCAACACCCCGAGCGTCCTGTTCGTCTGCATGGGCAACATCTGCCGTTCGCCCACCGCCCACGCCGTGTTCGAGCGGCTTGTCGAGCAGGCCGATCTGGCCGATCGCATCCGCATCGATTCGGCCGGCACGCATGCCTATCACGTCGGCAATCCGCCTGACGAACGCGCCATGCGCGCGGCCATGACACGCCAGTACCGCATGGATCACCTCGTCGCGCGTCAGGTACGTCCGGAAGATATCGCCGAGTACGACTACGTGCTCGCGATGGACCTGGCCAATCTCGAGATCCTGCAATCGCTGGCCGACGAGGCCCTGCGCGACAAGCCGCACCTGTTCATGAGCTACGCCCCCGACTACGGGCTAGAGGAGGTGCCGGACCCGTACTACGGTGGCACCAATGGTTTCGAGCAGGTGCTCGACATGGTCGAGGCCGCCGCCGGCAACCTCTTGGAAGACATTCGTCGGCGCCACCTGGGCTAACCCGCGACGATCAGCCGCGCTCCTCGACCCGGCCAACGGCGTTTCGCCCTGGAGCGGAACGAACAAAAGAAAACGCCCCGCTACGATCAGCGGGGCGTTCTTGTTTCCGGCCGATTCACGACGGGATCAGCGCTCGCGCTTTTCCTCGTCGGTGGTTGACTCGGCGGCGGACTCATTGGAGCTCGCGGCTTCCGACGTCTCAGCTGCATTCGCCTCGGCGGTCGGCTCCGCGCTCTGCTCCTTGGAGCCCTTCTCTTCCGGTGCCTTTGCTGCCGACGCCTCGGCCTTTTCCGCCGCCGAGTCGGCAGTGGGTGCCGCGTCAGCTGGCTCGGCCGCCTTCGGCTTCTCGGCCTTTGCCGCCGTCTCGAACACGTTCGACGGCTTTTCCTCGGCTACCGGCTTCGCCTCGTCGGCGACCGGCTCGACCGTCGGCGGTGTTTCCGCGGCGTCTTCCTTGACGGGCTGGCCTTGCGTCGGCGCGGTTTCCGTCGCCTTGCTCGCCGCCTGCTCGGACTTGCCCGAATCGGTCACCTCGGCACTGGCCTCGGTCGGCGCGGCCGCCGGCGTAACGGACTCGGGGGCTGCGGCCTTGCTGGTCTTGGTATCGCTTGCCTTGACCAGGCGATCACTGCTTTCGAGCCGGACGGCGGCGTTCGGCGGCAGTTCCTCGGCCACGCCTTTCTTCTTGGCGACGTCGAGCGGCAGGCTCTTGCCTTCGCTGATCGGCGCGGCCAGCTGCTGCTCGACCATCTGGCGCTCGCGCTCGCCCAGCGGGGGCGGCGTGCGCGGCTCGCTCTTGGGACCGCGGTCACCACGACCGCGACCCTTGTTGCCCGGGCCGCCTTGGCCACCCTTGCCGGAGGTATCGCCGGAGGGCTTGCCAGCGGAGGACTCGGCCTTGCCCTTGGTGTCGGCCTTGGTGGTATCAGAGGGCTGCTCGCTCTTCTGCTGCTCCAGCTTCTGGCCACCAGTCTGCTGGGCCGCGTTGCCACCGTTGCCACGGCGACCACGACCACGCCGACGACGGCTGCCGGACTTGCCCTTGCCCTGCCCCTTGTCCTGGGACTCGTCGCGGGCGGACTTCGCCTTCTCGCCACCGTCACCGGCCGCTTGACGGCGACCGCCGCCCTTGCGGCCGGAACGATCCGCCGACTTCTCGTCGCCCTTGCCGGACGGCTTGCCCCGGCGCGATGCGGTCTCGGCGCCCTCGTCCTCGTCGGCGCGGGCACCGAAGAGCTGACCCACCACGCGACGCAACAGGGAAACCGCGCCATTGGCGGTCGGACGCTGCGGTGCTGCTGGCGCCTCGACGGCCTTTGCCTTGGTCGCCGCCGGCGCCGGGGCCGGCTCGGCGGCCTTTTCCGGGGCCGGCTGGGCCGGGCGCGGGATGGTCTGCACCGCGGCCTTCTCGGCCTGGCGATGACGCGGCTCCGGCGACGGGGTCTCGACGGTCAGCGGCTCGATCAGCTGCTGCACGTCGCGCGAGCGGGCCTCGCTGTCATCGGCGCGCACCCGCTCGATCTCGTAGTGCGGCGTCTCGAGATTGATGTTCGGGATCAGGAGCAGGTCGACGTTGTTGGCCTGCTCGATCTCGTTGATCTGGTCACGTTTCTCGTTCAGCAGATAGGTGGCGACATCGATCGGCACCTGGGCGATCACGCGGCCGGTATTGTCCTTCATCGCCTCGTCGACCAGCAGACGCAGGATGGCGAGCGACAGCGACTCGACCGAACGGATCACGCCCTGGCCGTTGCAGCGCGGGCACATGTGCTGGCTGGATTCCTCCAGCGAGGCGCGCAGGCGCTGGCGCGACATCTCCAACAGGCCGAAGCGCGAGATGCGGCTGGTCTGTACCCGGGCGCGGTCGTACTTCAACGAATCGCGCAGGCGGTTTTCCACCTCGCGCTGGTGCTTGGAGGAGCCCATGTCGATGAAATCGATCACGATCAGCCCGCCCAGATCCCGCAGGCGCAGTTGCCGCGCGATTTCCTCGGCCGCCTCCAGGTTGGTGTTGAAGGCGGTGTCCTCGATGTCCTGGCCCTTGGTGTTGCGCCCGGAGTTGATGTCGACCGCGGTCATGGCCTCGGCGACGTCGAACACCAGTTCACCGCCCGAGGGCAACGTCACGTTGCGCTGGTAGGCGGACTCGATCTGGGACTCGATCTGGTAGCGGGAGAACAGCGGGGTCGGGTCGTCGTAGAGCTTGATCTTCTCGGCGACCTTTGGCGTGACCATCTGGACGAAGTCCATCGCCTGCTGGTAGATGGTCGGCTCGTCGATCAGGATTTCGCCGATGTCGTTGCGCATGTAGTCGCGCAGCGCCCGGATGATCAGGTTGCTTTCCTGGTAGATCAGGAAGGGGGCCGGACGGCCCTCGGCCGCCTCGTGGATCGCGCTCCAGACCTGGACGAGGTAGTCGAGGTCCCACTGGAGTTCCTCGACGTCACGCCCCACCCCGGCAGTGCGCACGATCAGGCCCATGCCCGCCGGTACGTTCAGCTGGGCCAGCGCGGCCTTGATCTCGGCGCGGTCATCGCCTTCGATGCGGCGCGAGACGCCACCGGCCTTGGGGTTGTTGGGCATGACCACCAGGTAGCGCCCGGCCAGGCTGACCAGCGTGGTCAGGGCCGCGCCCTTGTTGCCACGCTCTTCCTTCTCGACCTGGACGATCAGTTCCTGACCTTCCTTGAGCGCGTCCTTGATGATCGGACGCCCCTTGTCGTCGACCGCCTTGGGGTCGAAGTACTCGGGCGAGATCTCCTTGAAGGGCAGGAAACCGTGGCGATTGGCGCCGTAGTTGACGAACACGGCCTCGAGGCTGGGCTCGATGCGCGTGATGGTGGCCTTGTAGATGTTGGCCTTCTTTTGCTCCCGGGACGGGGTCTCTATGTCGATGTCATAGAGGCGTTGCCCGTCTACTAGCGCAACGCGGATCTCCTCGGAGTGCGTTGCGTTGATCAGCATTCGTTTCATGGAAAAAATCTCGACGTTTCTGCACGAGTCGCGGCTGGCAACAGGCCGCTCGCGACAGGTGACTTGACTTCAGGGGAACGTCCCGACGCGCGATTGCCGGCCACCCCGCCAGTCGCCGGGCCGCAAGCGACCACGACGTCTGCCGCCCGGCTGCCACGAGGCGAACCAGGACGGAGAACGGCAGGGAGAGAAACCGGAAAAGGCACATTGAGTACAGGACGTGATAACCGTTGATCGTTCTTGACAACTGTGAGCGGGCGGCAGCCCGAGGCTTGTCGTGCCCGTCGAGACCCGCCAGGGGTGCTGGCAAGGCCGCGTCAAAGGCAAGCGGGATGGTCTGGCGCGGGGCGCCGGCTTGAAGAACCCGAGCGCTCGCTGACTGCCGTGGGTGGTCGGCACCTGCCGCTCCACCTGACTTTCGCCACAGTCCACTGATACTATCACATCCCCGCCGGCCCACCGCCGCGATTTACCCGTCGCCCGCAGGCCCCGGCCGCGCCCCACCGGTGCCCCGGTTCACCGCCGCACGCAAGCCAGCCAGATGACTGCCGAGAACCGTCCCGAACACCACCGACAGACCACCCAGCAGGCAGCCGATCGACCCGCTGTCGATCGTCCCCGGGTCCGCCTGGAAACGGTCGACGCACGCAGCGATGGCCAACGGCTCGACAACTTCCTGTTGCGCGAGCTGGGCGCCCAGCACGACAAGCAGCCGCGCGCCCTGGTCTATCGCCTGATCCGCAAGGGCCAGGTGCGGGTGAACAAGAAGCGCGCCAAGCCGATGCAGCGACTGCGCAGCGGCGACATCGTGCGCATCCCGCCGGTGCGCGACCTGCGCGGCGACCCGGACACGGCCCGCCCGACGGCCAGCATTCCCGCCGGCTGGATCGAACGCATCGAGACGCTCATCCGACACGAGGACGAGGCCCTGCTGGTGGTCGACAAGCCCGCGGGGCTGGCCGCCCACGCCGGCAGCGGCTACGACTTCGGCCTGATCGAGCTGCTGCGCGCCGCGCGTCCGAGCGAGGCCATGCTCGAGCTGGCCCACCGGATCGACCGCGAGACCAGCGGCCTGATCGTGGTGGCCAAGTCCCGCGAGGCCCTGCTTGCCCTGCAGGAACAGTTCCGCCCCGAGGGCGCGGCGAAGAAACACTATCTGGCCCTGTGCCACGGCCACTGGCGCGACGCGCACCAGACCGTGAATGCCCCGCTGCGCAAGGACCAGGGCGAGGGGCGGGCCCATCGGGTGGTCGTGGACACCCAGCGCGGCAAGAGTGCCCGCACCGATTTCGAACGCCTCGGCACCAGCCATCGTGGCCCGGCTCTCAGCCTGATGAAGGCCACCCTGCACACCGGGCGCACCCACCAGATCCGGGTGCACTGCCGTCACGTGGGCCACCCGATCGTCGGCGACAGTAAGTACGGCGATCGCGGTCTCGATCGCCCCCTGTCCCGCCGGCGGCCCGGGCTGATGTTGCACGCCTACCGCCTGACCCTGGCCCACCCGGACCACGGCGGACGACTGACGATCACCAGCATGCCGCCGGATAGCTGGCAGCCGCTACTCGAGCAGGCCGGCCTGGCCGTGAAACCTTGAAAATCGCCGACCCGACCCGATAACCGCTCCCATGACCGACATCCGCACACTCCTGAGCCGCCCGGACCACCTGGCCACCCCGCCCCGCCTGGTCGTGTTCGACTGGGACGGCACGCTGGCCGATTCGACCGGCCGGATCGTCACCGCCTTCCAGGAGGCGCTGGGCTCGGTGGACCACCCGCCCCTGCCGGACGACTCGATCCGCGGCATCATCGGCCTGTCCCTGGCCAACGCCATCGCCGAACTGTTCCCCGAGGCCGAGGACGCCTTCCGGGAGGCGCTTGCGCAGGCCTATCACCACTGCTACTTCGCCAACGAGGAGCCCGTCGCGCTCTACCCGGAGGCCGAGGCGCTGCTCAAGGGCCTGGCCGAATCCGGTTGCCTGCTCGCCGTGGCGACCGGCAAGTCGCGCCGCGGGCTGGACCGCGCCCTTGCGCAGACGGGGGCGGCGAACTACTTTCACCACACGCTGACCGCCGAGGAGACGCGGTCGAAACCCCACCCGGAGATGCTCGAGGGCATCCTCGAGTACACCGGCAGCCGCCCGGTCGAGACCTGGATGGTGGGTGACACCGACTTCGACCTGCTGATGGCCCGCAACGCGGGCACGCACGCGATCGGCATCACCCATGGCGCCCACCCGATCGAACGCCTTGCCGCCGCGCGGCCGGACTGGCTGATCGAGCGTCTGGCGCAGCTGCACGAGCCGGACCAACGGCCCGCACCACCCGGCATCGCGGATCAGGCAGGGGAACCCGGGACCCGCCCGGCCGTCTGACTCGGTCATCGAATGCGCCGACCGGACGATCCCCCGCCGGCCAATCACCCTGGAAAATCACCCCGGACGACAACGCAGGCAAGACCGCCATGAGCCAGAACACCCCGCCAGACGACGTGCGCATCGAACCGCCCGGTGGCCCGGACTACCATCCGGGCGACCCCTCCGGCGAGTCGTCACGCCCCCGGCGCGAGAAGGCCGAGGCCTCGCCGGACTGGGCACGTGACGCCCTGCTCGACATGGCCCGCCACGGGCTGGTCGAGCAGCGTCGGGCCCGGCGCTGGAAGGTGTTCTTCCGTTTCGTCTCGGTGGCGCTGGTGATCTGGTCGCTGACCATCATCACCCTGCTGTTCACGGCCGGCGATCGCAGCGCGCCGGGCGTGGGCAAGCCCGCCGCGGCGGTAATCGATATCAGCGGCCTGATCGCCGCGGGCGAGACCACCGAGGCGCGCCGCGTGATCCCGCAGCTGGAGAAGGCGTTCAAGGACGACAACGTCAAGGGCATCGTGCTGCGCCTGAACACACCCGGTGGCAGCCCGGTCCAGTCCAGCGCCATCTTCAATGCCATCCGCGATCTCAAGGCGCAGTACCCGGACAAGCCGGTCTACGCCGTGGCCGAAGACATGGCGGCCTCGGGCGGCTACTTCATCGCCGCGGCGGCCGACGAGATCTACGCCAACCCCTCCTCGATCGTCGGCTCGATCGGCGTGCGCATGGACAGCTTCGGCTTCGTCGACGCCATGGAGAAGCTCGGCATCGAGCGTCGCCTGCTCACCGCCGGCGAGAACAAGGCCCTCGGCGACCCGTTCAGCCCCAGCGACCCGGCGGAGACCGAGTATCTCAAGGGCGTACTGGATGAAATCCACGAACAGTTCATCGCGGCGGTCAAGACCGGCCGCGGCGACCGCCTCGATGACGACGAGGCGATCTTCTCCGGGCTGTTCTACACCGGCGAGACCGCCGTGGAGAAGGGGCTGATCGACGGCATCGACAGCGTGCGCGGCGTGATCCGCGAGCGCATCGGCGTCGAGCACCAGATCGATCTCACCCCGCGCAGCAATCGCCTGGAGAAGCTGCTCGGTGCGACGGCCCAGGAGTTCGGCTCGGCCCTCACCGGCGTCAGGAACGAGCCGGCACGACCCATGATGCTGCCCTGAGGACCCGGTCACGCGACGGTTGGCTCGGGTTAGACTGTGCAGATGACTGACACCAGCCAGACACGCCTACCGTTCACCGCCGGCATCAGCGCCGGTCCGCAGACCACCCACCGCCCGCTCGAGACCGAGGAAGTCTCCGAGCAGGCGGTCAGCGACGAGCCGCCCATGTACCGGGTGCTCTTGTTGAACGACGACTTCACCCCCATGGATTTCGTGGTGCAGATCCTGATGCAGCTGTTCGGCATGACCTTCGACCAGGCCAATGCCGTGATGCTGGAGGTGCACCACAACGGCCGTGGCGTCTGCGGCGAGTTCACCCGCGAAATCGCCGAGACACGCGTGAGCCAGGTCAACCAGATCGCGCGGGAACACGAATACCCGCTGATGTGCGTGATGGAACGCGCCGAATAAGTCGAAAGACTGAAAATTCCTCGCCCCGTTGGCAACGCCGTAATCCGGCGTATCATCGGGACACAGGCCCACGGTTCGACACCGAACCGGAAACGGGCCATCGCAGATACCCCGGAGGAGAGGATCGGTGCTGAGCAAATCCCTCGAAACCACCCTGAGCCGCGTGTTCGATCGCGCCCGGCGCCAGAACTACGAATTCGTCACCCTCGAGAGCCTGCTGCACACGCTGCTCGAGGACCCCGACGCGCGCATGGTGCTGGAGGGCTGCAACGCCAACATCTCCCAGCTCGCCATGGACCTCGAGGCGCACATCCGCCGCACCACCCCGCGCATCCCGGAGAACGACCCGCGCGAGACCCAGCCCACGCTGGGCTTTCAGCGCGTCCTCCAGCGTGCGGTGATGCAGGTGCAGGCCGCCCAGCGCAGCGAGGTCTCCGGCGCGCACGTGCTCGCCGCGATCTTCGGCGAGCAGGACGCCCATGCCGTGCACCTGCTGCACAAGGCCGGCGTTACCCGCCTCGACGTGATCAACTTCATCTCGCACGGCCCCGAGGCCGACGACGAGGGCGTCGACGACGAGGAGCCGGAGATCAACCAGGCCGACGTCGAGGCCGCCGAGGAGCAGCCGGCCGACGAGAACGCCTTCGAGAACTTCGCGATCAACCTCAACAAGCAGGCGGCCGAGGGCAAGATCGACCCGCTGATCGGCCGCACCGCCGAGCTTGAACGCGTCCAGCAGGTCCTTTCGCGTCGCCGAAAGAACAACCCGCTGCTGGTCGGCGAGGCCGGCGTCGGCAAGACCGCCATCGCCGAGGGCCTGGCGCGCAAGATCATCGACGGCGAGGTGCCCGAGGCACTCTCCGAGGCGACCATCTACGCGCTCGACCTGGGCGCGCTGGTCGCCGGGACCAAGTACCGCGGCGACTTTGAGAAGCGCCTGAAGATCGTCTTGAAGAAGGTCCGCTCTGTGCCCGACGCGATCCTGTTCATCGACGAGATCCACACCCTGATCGGCGCGGGCTCGGCCTCCGGCGGCTCGATGGATGCCTCGAACCTGATCAAGCCGGCACTCGCCTCGGGCGAGCTGCGCTGCATCGGTTCGACCACGCACCAGGAATACCGCAGCATCTTCGAGAAGGATGCCGCCCTGACCCGCCGCTTCCAGAAGATCGACGTCCCCGAACCCTCCGAGGAGGAGACGATCGACATCATCCGCGGCCTGCGCGAGGGCTACGAGAAGCACCACCACGTCGTCTACACCGACGAGGCGATCGAGGCGGCGGTCAAGCTCTCCACGCGCCACATCAACGACCGCCACCTGCCGGACAAGGCGATCGACGTGATCGACGAGGTGGGCGCGCAGTACCGCCTGCTCCACCCGCGCCCCGAGGACAACCGCATCACCGCCAGCGACATCGAGCGCGTGGTCGCGCGGATGGCACGCATCCCCGAGCGCAGCGTCTCCACCTCGGATCGCGAGGTGCTCAGGAACCTCGACCGCAACCTCAAGATGGTGGTCTTCGGCCAGGACGAGGCGATCGCGCAGATCACCACCGCGATTCGCCTGGCACGCTCGGGCCTGCGCCCGGACAACAAGCCGATCGGCTCGTACCTGTTCGCCGGCCCGACCGGCGTGGGCAAGACCGAGGTCTCCAAGCAGCTCGCGCGTCTGCTCGGCATCGAGCTGGTGCGCTTCGACATGTCCGAGTACATGGAGCGCCACAGCGTCTCGCGGCTGATCGGCGCCCCGCCGGGCTACGTCGGCTTCGACGAGGGCGGCCTGTTGACCGAGAAGGTGCACAAGAACCCGCACTGCGTGCTGCTGCTCGACGAGATCGAGAAGGCGCACCCGGACGTGTTCAACGTGCTCCTTCAGGTGATGGACAACGGCTCGCTGACCGATACCAACGGGCGCAGCATCGACTTCCGCCACGTGATCCTGATCATGACCTCCAACATGGGGGCCGAGGAGATGGCGAAGAACAGCATGGGCTTCGTCGCCCAGGACATCGGCTCGTCGGGCATGGAGGCGATCAAGCGCGGCTTTACCCCCGAGTTCCGCAACCGCCTGGACGCGATCATCCAGTTCCGGTCGCTCGGCACCCGGCAGATCGCCAACGTGGTCGACAAGCTGTTGCTGGAGCTCGAGCAGCAGCTCGAGGCAAACCACGTCACCCTGCAGGTCGACGACGAGGTGCGTCACTGGCTGGGCGAGCATGGCTACGACGTGGTGCTGGGCGCCCGGCCGATGGCCCGCCTGATCCAGGACAAGCTCAAGCGCCCGCTCGCCGAGCAGATGCTGTTCGGCGATCTCGCCGACGGCGGCAAGGCGCGCTTCACCATGGACGAGGACGAGCCCGCCCTGATCGCCACGCCAGCCGCGGAGTCCGTGGCCGAGGAATCCTCCACGGCCTGAGGTCAGTAAATAGACCGATCAAAGACGAACGGCGCCCCTTGTGGGCGCCGTTTCTCTTGGTGGGCTATTTTTCGAGCACACAAACGCGCTCGCCCGGCTCACGCAAGGCGTGGCCACCGGGAAACGCTGCACGAATGGCATGCCACTCTGGCCTGTCGAGCCGTTCGTGATCAAGGCGCGATGTCGCCGGCGTGCCGGCGGCCACGTCAAGACATCGCAACGCCGAGCACGGGCGGCTCGACAGGCCCCGCAGGGCGCGCCTTGAGCCGGGCATCTGCTGCGTTGTCGTCCTTGGAAAGAGAATGACTCTTCCGCGGCGGACGAGCGCCTTGCATCTGCCCGGCTCAAGGCACGCAGAGCGGTATGCCATTCGTGCAGCGTTTCCCGGAGATGGGCCGTCGGGATCGGTGGCGGTCGGCTCGGGCGGACCTACCGCGGGATCAGCGGGAGCGGAAGGAGATGCGCCCCTTGGTCAGGTCGTAGGGGGTCAGCTGCACCGTGACCTTGTCGCCGGTCAGGATGCGGATGTAGTTCTTGCGCATGCGCCCGGAGATGTGGGCGGTCACCACGTGGCCGTTTTCCAGCTCGACCCGGAACATGGTGTTCGGCAGGGTGTCGATCACCACGCCCTGCATCTCGATGTAATCTTCTTTTGCCATAAATCCTCTAGCAGGTTGAAATGGGGCGTGATTATCGACGAAAACCGAGCTCGCGCCAAGAAAACGCCCCCGTCGGACCAAGCGCCGTGCCGAATCATTCAACATGGGCGACTCGTTCGATGACCAAACCGGTTGGTCGCAAGCCCGCCATTATGAACGAAAACCGCCCAACCTTATATCGAGACCCTGCAGACATGACCGAACACCGTGACCTGGTCGACGCCCTGATCCATCGCCACTCCACGCCGGCGACTTGCCTGACCGAGCCGGCACCGGACGACGACACGCTCCAGCGCATCCTGCAGGCGGCGGAAAGCGCCCCGGATCACGGCGGCCTGCACCCGTGGCGCTTCCTGGTGATCGACGGCCCGGCCCTCGATCGACTCGGCGAGGTGTTCGTCGAGGCGATGCGCCGGAAGGACCCGGAGGCGAGCGACGAGTTGCTTGATCGCGAACGCCTGCGCGCCCAACGTGCGCCGATGATCATCGCCGCGATCGCTCGGGAAGAGGCGGGACACGCCAAGATCCCCGAGGTCGAGCAACTGCTTTCCGCGGGCATCGCCGCCCACCACGTGCTGCTCGCCGCTCGGGCATCGGGTTTCGGCGCGGTGTGGCTGACCGGCCTGCGGGTCTACGACGAGCACGTCATGGCCGCCCTGGGGCTGGCCGAGGACGAGCGCCTGATCGGCCTGATCAACATCGGCACCGTCAAGGAAGGCGCCCCGACCAAGGGCAAGCGCCGGCGCCAGGCCACGATCGACCGCTGGGCGGGCTGACGTCGGCCGTTGTGTCCCGATCCGGGCGGGAGCACGGCGCGCGGCCCGATTTTTCGTACAATGCCCGCTTCACACGCGATCGATGCCCCCGCTCACACGTGGCGGGCCCGATCTACGCACCGCCCATCCAGCCGAGGCCCATCGAGCAAGCATGTCCGAATCCAACGAGCCGATCAGCCACTTCATCCGCAACCGCATCGACGCCGATCAGGACAAGGGCACCTACGGCGGCAAGGTGACCACGCGCTTCCCGCCGGAACCCAATGGCTACCTGCACTTCGGGCACGCCAAGAGCATCTTTCTGAACTTCGGCCTGGCGCGGGACTACGACGGCATCTGCCACCTGCGCTTCGATGACACCAACCCGGTCAAGGAAGAACAGGCGTACGTCGACGCGATCCGCGAGGACATCGACTGGCTGGGCTTTCGTGACCCGGCCCACGAGCACTTCGCCTCGGATTACTTCGAGACCCTCTACCAGGGCGCGGTTGCCTTGGTGAAGGCGGGGCTGGCCTACGTCGATTCCCAGTCGGCCGACGAGATGCGCGCCAATCGCGGCACGCTCACCGAACCGGGCACGAACAGCCCGTACCGCGAGCGCTCGATCGACGAGAACCTGGATCTGTTCACCCGCATGCGCGCCGGCGAGTTCCCGGACGGCGAGCATATCCTGCGGGCCAAGATCGACATGGCCTCGCCGAACCTGAACATGCGCGACCCGGCCATCTACCGCATCCGCCACGCGCATCACCACCGCACCGGCGACGACTGGCCGATCTACCCGATGTACGACTACGCCCACTGCGTGTCGGATGCCATCGAGGGGGTCACCCACTCGCTGTGCACGCTCGAGTTCGAGGACCATCGCCCGCTGTACGACTGGTTCATCGACAAGCTCGCCGATCTCGGCTTCTTCGAGCGCCCGCTGCCGCAGCAGATCGAGTTCTCGCGCCTCAACCTCACCTACATGCCGCTGTCCAAGCGGAAATTGATCCAGCTGGTCGAGGGCGGCCATGTCGATGGCTGGGACGACCCGCGCATGCCGACGCTCAAGGGCGCGCGCCGTCGCGGCTTCACCCCGGCCGGCTTCAAGCTGTTCACCGACCGCATCGGCGTCTCCAAGTCCGACAGCCTGATCGACTTCGGCGTGCTCGAGGACTGCATGCGCGAGACGCTCAACGAGTCGGCCGAGCGCCGCATCGGCGTGCTCGATCCGCTCAAGCTCGTGCTGGTCAACTTCCCCGAGGAACACGAGGAGACCTGCTACGCGCCCAACCATCCGCAAAAGCCGGACTGGGGCAAACGGGAGGTGAAACTGACCCGCGAGCTGTGGATCGAGCGCGGCGACTTCGCCCTCGACCCGCCCAAGAAGTACTTCCGCCTCAAGCCCGACGGCGAGGTCCGGCTGCGCTACGGCTTCATCATCAAGCACGTCGGCCATGACGTGGACGAGGACGGCAACGTCACCTGCGTCTACGCCGAATACGACCCGGACACCAAGTCCGGCACGCCGGGGGCCGACTCGCGCAAGGTCAAGGGCAACATCCACTGGCTGTCGGCACGCGACGCGGTGGAGACCGAGATCCGCCAGTACGACCGCCTGTTCAACGTGCCCGCCCCGGGCGCGCGCCGCGAGGGTGACGAGCCGGACGTCGAACGCGATTTCCTCGATGACATCAACCCCGACTCGATCCACACGCTGACCGCCTATATCGAGGCCGGTGCGGCGAATGCCGAACCCGAGTCGATCTACCAGTTCGAGCGGCACGGCTACTTCGTCGCCGACCAGAAGGAGCACGCACCCGACCAGCGCCCCGTCTTCAACCGGGCCGTGACCTTGCGCGACTCCTGGGGCCAGGGGAAATAAGGCCGCCGGGGCGGCCGTGACGAACCGTAGGAGCGCCTTCAGGCGCGAAAGGCTCGGGCGGCAATTTGCGTGGTTTCGCGGCTGAAGCCGCTCCTACGAACCGCATCGTGACCGGTGCCTCAGGATCGAACAGGCCCGTCATGCACACGAAAAACGGCCCGGGAGTCCCGGGCCGTTTTCTCGTTGCGCGGCCAGATCCGATGACCTGGTCCGTCGGACTCACCCCTTCACGTAGGAGCTGCACCAGCCGGTGCCCTTGACCGCCTTGCCACGGAAGATGGAGCAACCGCCCCAGCCTTCGCCCGCCGCATCGGCCTTGTAGAGCGCGCAGTTGGCGCAGGTCTGGCCGCTCTTGTACGAGCCGTGCTCGACCTCGCTGGCCTCGTGCTTGTAGTCCAGCGACTGAGCCATCGGGTCGTCCTCGGACAACTGCTCGAGCTCCTGCGCCCGGGCCGGGGCGATCGCCATCAGCGGGATCACGGCCGAGGCGAGCGCCCCGCCGACAAAGCGCCGGCGCGATCGATCTGCCGGCAGCTCGGTGTTCGGTGTGTGCTTATCCGTCATGGTTCCTCTCCCTTGGATGAGTTGACAGCAACCCGACTGTAGCGCGCTTTTTCCAAGGAGGGAAACACGTTAGAAGACGCTAACCCGTTAATATAAAAACGGTTCTCATTCGTTCGTCCATTCGCTTTCGCCTCACGTGATCGCCCAGCTGAACACCAGCAGCAACAAGGCGGCTGCTACCAGCCACCAGGCCAGCCGGGAGGATTCGGCCACCTCCTCGGCGTCCTCGGCCTCCGCCTGGCCACGTTCACCGGGCGGGAGTGGTTCGCGCTCCTCGTATTGCGCGATCACCCGCTCGGCGCGATCGGCGTCGCGCTCGTCGATCAGCATCACCCGCGCGAAGTCCTGCGGGGCGAGTTGGCCGACCGCCCCCTGCTGGTAGAACCCGGCCACCTCGGCCTCGATGCCCTCGGCATTCAGCATGCCGGCGACGATGTGCGCCTCGAGGATGTCCGCTGCCCGGTAGATGGTTTTCATTGCCGCTCCATTCAATGCGATTCGCGCCCTGGCGAGACCCGCCGAAGGGGGCGCCGGATGCCGAGATTGATGTAGACTACGCGCCATCTCAATCCAAGCGTTCAGCCTACCGCCATGACCCAGGACAAGTCCCCGGAAAACACCCCCCTGACCTACCGCGACGCGGGCGTCGACATCGATGCCGGCAACAGCCTGGTCGATCGCATCAAGCCGGCGGTCAAGCGCACCCAGCGCCCCGAGGTCATGGGCGGCCTGGGCGGCTTCGGCGGTCTGTTCGCCCTGGATACTGCCAAGTTCAAGCAGCCGGTGCTGGTTTCGGGCACCGACGGCGTGGGCACGAAGCTGCGCCTGGCGATTGATCTGAACAAGCACGACCAGATCGGCATCGATCTCGTCGCCATGTGCGTCAACGACATCCTGGTCACCGGCGCCGAGCCGCTGTTCTTCCTCGACTACTACGCCACCGGCAAGCTCGACGTCGACGTGGCCGCGCAGGTGGTCGAGGGCATCGCCGAGGGCTGCTCGCAGGCCGGCTGTGCGCTGATCGGCGGCGAGACCGCCGAGATGCCGTCGATGTACGAGCACGGCGACTACGACCTGGCCGGCTTTGCCGTCGGCGCGGTGGAAAAGGACCAGCTCATCGACGGCAGCAAGGTCGCCGCCGGCGACACGCTGATCGCCCTGCCCGCCTCCGGCCCGCACGCCAATGGCTATTCGCTGATCCGCAAGATCATCGAGCGCGCCCGGCCAGACTGGAACAGCGCCGAGGGCAAGACCCTGCTCGAACAACTGCTCGCGCCGACTCGCATCTACGCGCGTGCGGTCGCCGCTCTCGCCGAGCAGGTCGACATCCACGCGATGAGCCACATCACCGGTGGCGGGCTGACCGAGAACCTGCCGCGCGTCTTCCCCGACGAACTGGCCGCGGTGATCGACTGGTCGAGCTGGGAACGCCCGACCGTGTTCGACTGGCTGGCCAAACAGGGCAACGTCGAGATCGCCGAGATGCGCCGGACCTTCAACAACGGCGTGGGCATGGTGGTCATCGTCGCCGCCGACCAGGCCGAGAAGGCCGTGTCGGCCATGCAGGCAGCCGGCGAGAACGCCTGGGTGATCGGCGAGATCGTCGAGCGGGGTAACGGCGAACCCGTCATCTACCGCTGATGGCGGCGGGAGAGAAGGCCCGGCTGGTCGTCCTGGCCTCCGGCAACGGCTCGAACTTCCAGGCGATCATCGATGCCTGCGAGAGTGGCCGACTGGATGCCGAGGTCGTGCTGCTGGTGGTCAACCGCCCCGGCGCCTACGCGCTCGAGCGCGCCCGAACGCACGGCATCCCCAGTCGCCTGATCGATCACACGACCTACCCCGACCGCGAGGCCTTCGATGCCGAACTGGCCGCGGTGATCGACGAGGCGCGTCCGGACTGGATCATCATGGCCGGCTTCATGCGCATCCTCACCGACGGCTTCGTCGACCGGTTCCAGGGACGCCTGATCAACATCCACCCGTCGCTGTTGCCGAAGTACCCGGGCATGAACACCCACGCCCGGGCTCTCGAGGCCGGCGACCTCAAGCATGGCGCGACCGTGCACTTCGTCACCCCGACCGTCGATGCCGGCCCGCCGATCGTGCAGGGCCGTCTCGAGATCCTCGACAACGACGACGTCGAGTCACTCAAGCAGCGCATCCACGGTGTCGAGCATCGGCTCTACCCGCTCGCCATCGACTGGCTGGTCAAGGGCAAGATCGACTTCGAACGAGCCGAGAAGCAGAGCCGCCCGGCGGTGGTCGATGCCTCCGGCGCGCTGATCGTCCCGCCAAGTCCGTAGCAGGCAGCTCCCGGCATTCGCCCGGTACCGCTCTCCGCGTTGTCGGCGAATGACGGGCAGAAACTCTCGTAGGAGCGGCCTTAGCCGCGATAACCCAAGGTAAACGCTCAGCCGTTCGCGGCTAAAGCCGCTCCTACCGTGGTTACAACCGCCCTGCCCGGCTGACCAACCACGGCATGACCGCCATGATCAGCAGACTGAGCACGTAGGCCGACCCCGCCAGCGGGTCCCGCCCGGCGACAGATTCCGCCAGCGTCAGCCCGCGCAGACCGAGGACCAGCGCGATCTCCGCCAGCAGCAGCCAGGCCACGGCCAGCAGACCGGCACCGAGCCGCGCAGGGCCGGTAGCCAGTACAAAGCGTCGTACCGTCCAGCGGGCGGCCAGCACGATCACCGCCAGCATCACCGGCATTTCCACCAGCTCCGCGACGCGGGCACCCAGCCACGGGCTCAGCCATAACTCCCGCAGCACGCCGAGGAAAAACCCCACGGCAAACACCCACAGGAAATAGGCCGTCCCGGCACGGAGCACGTTCATCGCTTTTCTCATGAGCAAAGAAAAGGGCCCGCCTGAACCAGGCGGGCCCTCGTCATGTGCCATTGGGTGGACCGCTCAGCCCTTGAGCATGGCGTAGAGCTCGTCCTTGAGCGCGAGGCGCTGCTTCTTGAGCTCTTCCATGTGCTCGTCGGTGACCGGCTCGTCCTGCTTCTCCAACCGCTCGATTTCCTTGGTCAGCTCGTTGTAACGCTCGAACTGCTTGTGGAAATGGTTGTCGCTGGTCTTGAGCTCGTGAATGCGCTCCTTGAACTCCGGGAATTCATGGGCGAGATCGTGATGGTCTACCTGCATCGGTCACCTCTGTTTCGGAATGGAAAGCCTGCCGGGAATTCCGGCCAGCACCAGCGTAGATCATAGCGCCGAATCAGGCAGGCGTCCCCCGAGCGTATCGCTCGGGAATCGCGCCTCCAGCGGGCTTAGAACCGGGCGTTGACCTGCAGGCCCAAGATGTCGACCTTGCCTTCGTACTCGCCCTGGAGCCGGTCCGAAAGGGGGGCGGAAGTCACGTTATCGATCGTGCTGTCATTGAGCCAGATGTGGGTATAGCCCAGATCCACCGACCAGTGCTCGTTGAGCGCGTACCCCAGGCCAATGGACCCCCAGATGCGATCCGCATCGGGCAGACGAGCCGTCCGGAATTCGGCGCTCGGCACGGGCGTCGGATCATAGGCCGCCCCGGCACGCAGGGTCCAGCGCGGGGCAAATTCCCATTCGCCGCCCATCGACACGCGCAGCGTGTCATCCCAGTTCTCGCGAGTCACGATATCGTCCAGCCCGGTCTCGGTCTGTCGCACCCGCAGTTCGTCGAAGCTGGACCAACCGGTCCACAACAAACCAAGCGAGCCGCGAACGGATTCGGTGAACTCGTGCGTGACGGTGGCGGCGATCGACGCCGGCAGGTCCAGACCTGCACTCACGTCGCCATCGATCATCGGTGTGGCCGAATACTCGATGTCTCCCTCAAGCCCATGATCGACGCCGGAACGGTAGCTGACGCCCACGCGAGTCTGATCGGTGGCTTGCCACAACACGCCGAGGTTGAAACCCAGGGCCCAGTCGTCGCCCTCGATCTCCGCCGTGCCCTCAGGGGTACCCAGAACAGGGTTGGGCGGCGTGGCCGACGTGAGCTTGGCCTCCGAGTATTGGGCGACCAGCCCGGCGGCAACCGACAGGTCGGGCGTAACATCGAAACTGAGCGCGGGATTGAGCTCGATGACCTCCACCCGGCTCTCAATACCGTGGTATCGACCCAGCCACTCCTCGTCGTACTCGGTGGCAAGCCCGAACGGCACGGTCAGCGCCACGCCCACGCGGGTACGCTCGTTG
This sequence comes from Guyparkeria sp. SB14A, assembly GCF_005096345.1. Lineage (NCBI taxonomy): Bacteria > Pseudomonadati > Pseudomonadota > Gammaproteobacteria > Chromatiales > Thioalkalibacteraceae > Guyparkeria > Guyparkeria sp. SB14A. Next base: position 59,030 of record NZ_SWAW01000014.1, read on the forward strand.
AGTTGGTGGACGATCGAGGCGTTGGGGATCGCCGCGGACTCGCCCGCGTCGCCTCCCAGGCCGCCAACGGTCGGGCCAAAGGCGCTCTGCGAGTTCGCCCCGGCCTGAAGTTCGAACGAGGGGCGGATGTAGTTGATGCCACCGGACACCGCGGTCCCGTCGATCTGCGTCATCGCCGCCGGGTTGCCGATCATGCCGCTGGCCTGGCCATTCCCGGTGGCGAGGTTGGCGTAGGCCTGGCCGAGGTCGGTGGCGTTCTTTTCCATCAGCGCAAAGCCGGCGGCCTGCGCCTGGCCGCCCAGCGCGGCCATCGACAGCGATACGGCGGTCGCGAGCGTCGTCTTGTGGATACGGTTCACGGTGGGACTCCTCTCTCGTTCCTTTGGTTTTTCTGTTTGATTTGCGTGACGACAGGTCGTCTCTTGCGAACGCCCCGTAGGAGCGCCTTCAGGCGCGATAGGCTGAACTTGCAACCACGGTTGTCGCGAAGCAATTGCGGCTAAAGCCGCTCCTACAATGGCGCTAGCGTCCGGCGAAAAGCTCGGCGATGTCCTCGGCGTGTTCCTTCTCGATCAGCGGCCGCTTGAGCTTCTGCGTGGGCGTCATCAGCCCGTCCTCGATCGTCCACGGCTCGGTCAGGATCTTCACGCGGCGGATCTGGGCATACCCCGGGAAGTCCTCGAGGCGCGCATTGACGCGCTTCAACACCAAGCGCTCGACGAAGCGGTCGGCGAGTGTCTCCGGGTCCTCGGGGTCCATGTCGAACTCACGCATCAGCGCGGCAAAGGCCTCGGGCTCGACCACCACCAGCGCGGCGAGCTGGTGCTGACCTTCACCCAGCACCAGCACCTGGTCGACCAGCGGGTCGAGACCGATGGCCGACTCCATCGCCGCCGGCGGCACCTTCTCGCCGTTGGCCATGACGATAATGTCCTTGATCCGCCCGGTGATGCGGGCGTGGCCGTCCTCGTCGATCGCCGCCTGGTCGCCGGTGTGCAGCCAGCCGTTCTCGTCGATGGCCGCCGCGGTGGCCTCGTCGTTCTTCCAGTAGCCCTGCATCACGCCGGCGCTCTTGACCAGGAGCTCGTCATGCTCGCCGAGACGCACCTCGACGCCCTCGAGCACCGTGCCGATGGTTTCGGGCCGGTTGTCCTCGGGGCGGTTGACGGAGACCACGGGGCTGGCCTCGGTCAGGCCGTAGCCCTGCAGCACCGGCACGCCGATGCCGGTGAACACCGTCGCCAGTTCGGGAGACAGCGGCGCCCCGCCGCAGATGGCATAGCGCAGCCGTCCGCCGAGCCGTTCGCGTAGCTTGTGGGCCACGAGACGGTCGAACAGCGGCCAGAAGGCGGCCTTCACGGCACTGCCGCCGCGACCCTGCGCGCGCTCGAAGCGGGCCGTGCCCACGGACACGGTACGCTCGAACAAGCCCTGGGCGACCTTGCCCTTCTTCTTGAGGGCCGAGCCGATGCGGTCGTAGACGCGCTCGTAGACACGCGGCACAGAGATCAGCAGGGTCGGCTTGATGATGCCCAGATCCTCGCCCAGCTGCTGCGCCGAGCGGGCGAAGGCGACGGTCGAGCCGCAGATCATGGGCAGGTAGTAGCCGCCGGTGCGCTCGAGGGTGTGCGACAGCGGCAGGAAGGAGAGGAACAGGTCGTCGCCGGTGATCGGGGCGACCTTCGAGCAGGCAAACGCGTTCTCCAGCATGTTGCTGTGCGTGAGCATCACGCCCTTGGCCCGCCCGGCCGTGCCGGAGGTGTAGACGATCGAGGCGAGCGTCTGGCCATCGGCCTCCAGGCGCACCGGCTCGCCGCGCGCGCCGAAGGTCCAGTCGGCGAAGGACTCCAGGTGCTTGTCCTTGGCGCCATCTTCCACGTCGACGGGCGCCAGCGTGATGATGTGCTTGAGCGTCTCGAACCCGTCGGAGACGGCCTCCAGCCCGCGCCACTGGCGCCTACCATCGACCACGAGGAGCTTGGCCTCGGTCTCCTTGATGATCTTCGCCACGTTCTGCGGCCGGTCGTCCGTGTACAGCGGCACGGTCACCAGCCCGAGGCCCAGGGCGGCCTGATCGAACAGCACCCACTCGCGGGCATTCTTCAGCATCATCGCGATGCGATCACCGGCCTCGAGACCGTCACGCTTCATCGCTGCCTGGATACGACCCACTTCGTAGGCCATGTCGCCCCAGGTGGTGTCGATCCAGTCCTGGCAGCCGGGATCGTACTGGCGATACGCGATCGCCTCCGGCGTGCGCTCGACGCGCTCGAAAAAAAGCCCGCTCAGGTTGACGGCCTGGGCAGGCGTGACGCGGTGATCCGCCGAATTACTGGCGTGGGTCGGGTTGGGCGAGGACATCATTTCCTCCGGCTAACATCCTGAACTTGCCGGAGTGTAACAGTGCGGTTACGGGAGGTAACGGCAGAGAGTTTTATGCCCCATCAAGGGCGAAAGCCTGTTGCAAGGCCATTTATCAGGGAGCTTAAGACTCGGCGACCATGTAATAGTGAGGCGCAGGAGGAGATTTCGCACGCCAGTTGCGTGGTGCGACTTGGATCAAGAGCCGTGCGCGGCGTGCGAGGGTCTTTTCTTGCTTGTCCAAGAAAAGACTTGTAGTGGTCAAGCGATCTTGGACAGTGAGTTGAGTTTTTCTTCAGCCATTGCCGGAGTGTCCCCGTCGAGATATTGATGCGGCCGGACCGAGTCGTAGTAGCCCATCAGGTATGCCCCGGCATC
>NZ_SWAW01000015.1:0-56080 GCF_005096345.1 Guyparkeria sp. SB14A
ATTGAGGTCTTGCCAAGATCGATGCCGAGCGTTGCAATGGACATAGGTCTGTTCCTCCTCTGTTGCTGAATGGGTTTGTTCCTCCAAACAGCGTAATAGGGTGGGAGCAGGCCATTCCATTAAAAAACCCGGACCAGTTGGTCCGGGTTTTCGTTTGCCCGGGCATGTGCCCGGGGACCTGGTGTCGGCGCTTAGAGGCTCTCGATGTAGGCGCCCAGGTTCTCCATGTCGCCATCGGACAGGCCGGCGGCGTTCGGCGCCATGATGGCGAAGTTCGAACCGCCCAGGTCACCCATTTCCTTGAGTGCGTCCTGGTTGCCGTTCTTGTAGTGGCCCAGCGCGGTGACGACGCGGTCGGCGCTCTTGCCGGCCAGTGCCGGGAACATGCCCTGGCCCTGGGCCTGCTGGCCGTGGCAGGAGGCGCAGCTCTGCTCGTAGAGCTTCTTGCCGGCCTTGACGTCGGCGGCCATGGCCTGCGCGGAGGCAACGGCCAGACCGGAGGCGAATGCGATCGCGGTCAGTTTCTTCATGGGGAACTCCTGATATCTCGTGTCATTTAATTACCCGAGCTCACTCCTGCTCGGCTGGGGCTGGGTAAAGCAGGTTCCATGCCATTCGGGCAGGCGCTCGTGAGCCTTCATAAACAAACGCTTACCCGACTTCCGTTCGACTGATGACCCCGCCGAGAGTTGCATCTTGCAAGCGCACGACGTCAGGACGCAATGCGTCGGCGGGTCGAGGCCCCCGGTCCGGGCGTCATTGCCCGTCGATGTAGCGGTGATCGTCGAAGGAGATCACCAGCTGCGGGCTGACCAGGGCGAGTGCCGTCATCAGCATGCCGTTGATCACCCCTTCGGGGAAGGCGAGCAGCGGCAGGATGCGCAGGTAGTTGTTCCAGACGATGTCCGCGTCGTAGAGCCCGAGCGCCATGACCAGCAGCGCGGTGGCGCCACCGTGGGCGATAACGCCCAGCACCGCGGAGAGAAACACGCCGATGAACAGGTAGATGAAGAAGTTCGGTGGCAAAAAGCGTTGCGAGGCGCGCGTGATGGCGTAGGTGATCGCCGCCGGCAGGGCGGCACTGAGCAGGAAGGTCCAGCCGGCGATCGCCAGTCCGTGGCCGAAGAGCAGGGCCGAGACGACCGCCGCGACCAGGCCGGCGATCAGGGTCAGCTCCAGGCCGATGACCAGGGTCACCGTGGCCGCGCCGAGAAAATGCAGGGTCAGCCCCGGCATCAACGTGGCCGAGAGCGACCACATGCCCGTGAGGAACACCGCCGACAGCAACACCAGGTGAATCCGGGTCGGGTCGGCGCGCAGCGCCGGCCACGGCGCGGCGCGTGCCGCCCAGGCGAGGCCGGCCAGCGCCAGCAGCCAGCCGACCGCGCCCACGGGCAGGGAGACCAGGTGGTTGGGTAGCTGCATGGCATCACCTCAAGGCGTTCGAGGGGGCCCCAGTGTAGCGATCTTGGGGGGTGGGCGCCGATGATTTATGCTTTGGGCCTTTCCGCAGCACGGTTCGTTTGTTGCGGTCACCACGGACACCTCAATCGGGAAGATACCCCATGGCCAACGCCTCCCTCTGGATTCACCTGCATGCCCTGGCGGCGGTGCTCTCCCTCGCCGGCTTTATCGTGCGCGGCATCTGGATGCTCTCCGGCTCGTCGATGCTCAAGAAGAAGTGGGTGAAGATCACCCCGCACGTGGTCGATACGGTGCTGCTGGTCAGCGCGCTGGTCGCCGCCTGGCTGCTGTTCTGGGGCAATGGCGTTCATCCGCAGTTCCTGACCGTCAAGATCGTCGGCCTGATCGTCTACATCGGGCTGGGGCTGATGGCGATGCGCTTCGGCAAGACCCGTGGCGTACGCGCCAGTGCCTGGGTGCTGGCCATCCTGGTCTTCCTGTACGTGGCGGCCGTGGGCGTGGCCAACACGCACCCGCAGCTGCAGGACGTCCTGCCGGCCATGGTGACGGGCGTATGAGTGCCCAACCGTTGGTCGGCGTGATCATGGGGTCGCAGTCCGACTGGGAGACCATGAGCCACGCCTGCGAGACCCTCGAGGCACTGGGCATCCCCTTCGAGAAGGAGGTGGTCTCGGCGCACCGCACCCCCGATAAGCTGTTCGACTACGCCGAGGCGGCCGTTGGCCGGGGGCTGAAGGTGATCATCGCCGGGGCCGGCGGCGCGGCCCACCTGCCGGGCATGGTCGCGGCCAAGACCCGCCTGCCGGTGTTCGGCGTGCCGGTGCAGTCCAAGGCCCTCTCGGGGATGGACTCGCTGCTGTCGATCGTGCAGATGCCGGCCGGCGTGCCGGTGGGCACGCTGGCGATCGGGCGTTCGGGTGCCATCAACGCCGCCCTGCTGGCCGCGGCGACGCTCGCGACCCACGACGAGGCACTGGCCGAGCGACTGGATGCCTGGCGCGAGCGCCAGACGCAGACGGTCCTCGACAAGCCCGAGCCGGGCGAGGGCTGAGCCGATGGGCGGCGTTCAGGATCAGTGCGAGGTGCCGCGCGTCGAGGGACGCACCGGCGAGCCGGCCGGGCTGCACATCGGCGTGATCGGCGGCGGTCAGCTCGGCCAGATGCTGGGCCTGGCCGGGGTGGCGATGGGGCATCGCTTTACCTTCCTCGACCCGGCCATGGAGCCGCCGGCCGCCTCGGTCGGCCGCCACCTGCGCGCCGAGTTCGACGACGCCGAGGCCCTCGAGCGCCTGGCGGTCGAGTGTGATCTCGTCACGCTCGAGTTCGAGAACGTGCCGCAGGCCTCCGCCGAGCGGATCGCGGCGCGCAACTGCCTGGTGCCCAACCCGCAGGCGCTGGCCGTGGCGCAGGACCGCGTCGAGGAAAAGCAGTTCTTCGAGGGGCTGGGCCTGTCGGTCGCCCCCTGGGTGCAGGTCGACTCGGTGCTCGACATTGTCCAGGGCGTGGCGCACCTCGGTGGTGCCTCGATCCTCAAGACGCGTCGCTTTGGCTACGACGGCAAGGGACAGGTGCGCATCGCCGATCCCGCCCACGCCGCCCACGAGGGTGGCCCGGGCAACCCCGGCGAGGCCGCCTCGGCCTGGGAGGCGCTCGCCGGCGCCCCGGCCGTGCTGGAGAAGCTGCAGCACTTCGAGCGCGAGGTCTCCATCGTCGCCGTGCGCGGTCGCAACGGCGAGGCACGGGTCTATCCGCTGGTGACCAACGAGCACCGCGACGGCATCCTCTGGCAGACCACCGCCCACACCGGCGACCCGTTGCAGGCGGATGCCGAGCGCGCCGCGCGGCTGGTGATGGACAAGCTCGACTACGTCGGGGTGCTGGCGATCGAGTTCTTCGTCGTGGATGGCCGGCTGGTGATCAACGAGATGGCCCCGCGCGTACACAACAGTGGCCACTGGAGCCTGGGCGGGGCGCGCACCTCACAGTTCGAGAACCACATCCGCGCGGTGATCGGCTGGCCGCTGGGCGACACCGACCCGATCGGCGAGGTCGCCATGCTCAACCTGGTCGGCACCCTGCCCGACCCGGCGGCGGTGCTGGCCGTGCCGGGCACCCAGTGGCACGACTACGGCAAGACCCCGCGTCCGGGGCGCAAGCTCGGCCACGTCACGGTCACCGCGCCGGATCGCGCCGCGCTCGAGTCCCGGCTGGATCGCCTGCGGGCCGTCATCCGGCCGCCCGGGGGCTGACCGGGGGTCACCTGGGGCCTAACCCCGGGGCGTCATTCGCCGCCAATCATCGAGGAATGCCCATGCGAGTCGTCACCGGAAGATCGCCGCATCGCGTCCACCTGCTCTGGCCCCTGCTCCTGGTGCTGGCCCAGCCCCTGTCGGCCGCCAAGATCTACCAGTACACCAACAGCGCCGGCGAAACGGTGTTCACCGACGAGCCGGTCGAGGGCGCGACCGTCCACGAGGTCGAGGATGCCCCGGTGATCCCCATGACCCCGGTCGACATGCCCGAACCGCGTACGGACGAGTCCGCCACGACGGACCGGGCCGAGCCGTCCGCCGACGTCCCCAGTTACGCACCGGCCGGATCGGGCGAGACGGCGGACGCGGAGGACGGCCGGGAGGCCGCAGCGCGCGAGGCAGCCGACGAACCTGCCGGCTACCAGCACCTGGCAATCGTCGAACCCACCGACGGCGAGGTGGCCAGCCGGCTGCAGGGCAGTATCACCGTCGCGCTGGTCATGCAGCCGAACCTGCGTGGCGGCGACCGGATTCGCATCCTGGTCGACGGCGAGGCGCGCGTGCGCGACTCGACGGGTCGACGCCACCTGATCAACGGGCTGACGCCCGGCGAGCACGTGTTGGTGGCACAGATCCATCGCGACGGTGAGGTGGTCAAGGAAAGCGCCCCGGTACGCTTCCAGCTGATGCTGCCCTCCCAATAACGGTGCGATCGGCTATTCTCATGCACTGATGTAGTGCAAATGTTTGCCTGCCGAACGGGTCTCCCCGGTCGCGCGTTCGAGCCAAACCCCGCCACCATGGGGTTCCTCATGGTCTTCCTGCCGGTTTCCGGCCGGGCACGCTACTTGCACCAAAATCGTCAGCCGTCCGGCAGGTCAGCCCTGTCGATCGTTTCGCGCCCGGTGGAGCAGTGCATGAACCCGAGATCCGAGCCCCGGCTTGCCGACACCTTGAACACCGCCATCGTGGTGCTCGACGAGCGCAATCGGCCGATCTACCTCAACTCGGCGGCCGAGCAGTTTCTCGGCACCAGCTACAGCGCCGCGCTCAAGTCGGGCTTCGACACGGTCTTCGCCGCCAACCCCCTGCTCGCCGAGACCATCCGCGAGGCGCTGGCCACCCAGCAGGTCATGACCCTGCGCGAGATCGAGCTGGTGCTGGCCCACGAGTCCACCCGCGTGGCTGACTGCGCCATCACCCCGCGCCCGGACTATCCCCGCGCCCGGGTGATGCTGGAATTCAACGACATCGAGCGCCACCTGCGCATTTCCCGCGACGCGCGCATCAACTCGCTGCAGATGACCACCCGACAGATGATGCGCGGGCTGGCCCACGAACTGAAGAACCCGCTGGGTGGCCTGCGCGGTGCGGCGCAGTTGCTCGAGCGCGAGCTGCCCGACGAGCGCCTGACCGAGTACACCCGCATCATCCTGCAGGAGACCGATCGCCTGCGCGGGTTGATCGATCGCATGCTCGGCCCGATCGACCGGCCGGACTGCCACTGGGTGAACGTGCACGAACCGCTCGAGCAGGTCCGCCAGCTGCTGCGAATCGAGTCGGGCGACAAGCCGCTCGACTGGGTGCTCGACTACGATCCGTCGATCCCCGACGTCTGGGCCGACCGGGACCAGTTGGTGCAGGTGCTGCTCAACCTCGCCCGCAATGCCGTCCAGGCCATGCGCGAGGGCAACACGCCCGAGCCGCGACTGACCTTCCGCACCCGCGTGCTCCGCCAGTTCACCATCCACGGCAAGCGCCATCGTCTGGCGGTGCGCATCGACGTCGAGGACAACGGCCCCGGTGTGCCCGACGAACTGGTCGAGACGCTGTTCCTGCCGATGGTCAGCGGCCGGGCCGGTGGCAGCGGGCTGGGGCTGTCCTTGGCCCAGACCATCGCCGAACGCCACCAGGGCATGATCGAGTTCGTGCCCAAGCGCGGCCTGACACGGTTTTCCCTGATCCTGCCCATCCACCCCGACGGCGAGCATGCCCCGGGGCGGAAACCATCGCTTTCTCCGACTGAGTGACCCGACCATGCAAGCCGCCGACAAGCCGAACAACGGACGTCCCATCCCCCGCCTGTGGGTGATCGACGACGATCAGGCCATCCGCTGGGTGCTCGAGCGGGCGCTGGCCACCACCGACTTCGCCGTGGAGTCCTTCGACGAGGTGGCCAGCGCCCAGGCCCGGCTCGATCGCGGTGACCTGCCCGATGTGATCTTCTCCGACATCCGCATGCCCGGCGAGGATGGCCTGAGCTTCCTTACCCGGTTGGCCGTCGAGCACCCGGCGATCCCGGTGGTGATCATGACCGCGCATTCGGATCTCGAGAGCGCGGTGGGCGCCTTCGAGAAGGGGGCGTTCGATTATCTCGCCAAGCCGTTCGATATCGACGAGGCGGTGCGGCTGGCCGAGCGCGCCTACGACGCCTCGCGGGAACGCGCGCAGCATGCCGCCGTGCCGGAAGAGGCCGAGTCCGGCTCGGAGCTGATCGGCAATGCCCCGGCCATGCAGGAGATCTTCCGCGCCATCGGTCGACTGGCGCGCTCGTCGGTGACCGTGCTGATCAACGGCGAGTCCGGCACCGGCAAGGAACTGGTCGCCCGCGCCCTGCACCGCCACAGCCAGCGCCGCGACGGGCCGTTCGTCGCGCTCAATACGGCCGCCATCCCCAAGGACCTGCTGGAATCGGAGCTCTTCGGCCACGAGAAGGGCGCGTTCACCGGCGCGGCCGCCCAGCGGCGCGGGCGCTTCGAGCAGGCCCAGGGGGGGACGTTGTTCCTCGACGAGATCGGCGACATGCCGCTCGAGTTGCAGACCCGCCTGCTGCGGGTGCTCTCCGACGGACACTTCTACCGCGTCGGTGGCACCTCGCTGATCCAGAGCGACGTGCGCGTGATCGCCGCTACCCACCAGCGGCTCGAGGAGCTGGTCAAGGAGGGGCGTTTCCGCGAGGACCTCTACCATCGGCTTAACGTCATTCGCCTCAAGCTGCCTTCCCTGCGCGAGCGGGTGGAGGACATTCCCCAGCTGATGCGCTTTTTCCTGGTCCGCGCCGCCGAGGAACTGGGCGTGCCGGTCAAGACCCTCACCCGCGCCGCCGAGACCCGCCTGTGCGACTACCCCTGGCCGGGCAACGTCCGCGAGCTGGAAAACATCGCCCGCTGGCTGACCGTGATGGCGCCGGGCAACGAGATCAGCATCGACGATCTGCCCGACACCATCACCGAAGGGCTGGACGGCGAGCATGCCGCCGCGGGCGACGACCAGTTGCTCTCGCGCTGGACCAGCGACCTGTCGCGCTGGGCCGATGCCCGGCTCAAGGCCGGTGACGAGGACCTGCTCGCCACCGCCGGGCCGGCCTTCGAGCGCACCCTGTTGCAGGCCGCGTTGGCCTTCACCGGCGGGCACAAGCAGAAGGCCGCCGCATTGATCGGCTGGGGACGCAACACCGTCACCCGCAAGCTCAAGGAACTGGGCGAGCACTGACGAGAGACCAGCGTGTCGGTCATGTCCGTCGGGGGCGGCTGTCACAAAGTCCGCGCCCGCCCGATGCTATGCTCGGTTGGACGTTCAATCGAGGCAGGAGCAGGAGAGGCATGGCCCAGACGGTGGCGCTGTATTCGGTCAAGGGCGGGGTCGGCAAGACCGCCGCAGCGGTCAATCTCGCGGCACTGTCGGCCGCCGCCGGTCGGCGGGTGCTGGTCTGGGACCTCGACCCGCAGAGCGCCGCGTCCTGGTACCTGCAATCGGAGGCGGGTGCGGAGCGCTCGGTCAAGAAGCTCCTCAAGCCCAAGGGCCTGGCCGCCTCGGTGCGCCCCACCATCCACAACCACCTCTGGGTGCTGCCGGCCCTACCCGGCCAGCAGGCGATCGAGCACCATCTCGCCGACAAGAAGGACGCCGGTTACCGGCTGGCCAAGCTGATCGACCCGCTCGCCGAGCAGTTCGAGGAAATCTGGATCGATGCGCCGCCGGGGCTGTCGCTGCTGGCGGACAACGTGCTGCGCGCCGCCGACATGGTGCTGGTGCCGATGGTGCCCACCCACCTGTCCGAACGCACCTGGTTCCAATTGAAGCGCCACCTCGACGAGCGCCACATCAACCCCGAACGGCTGCGCGCCTTCCTCTCCCTGGTCGACCGTCGCCGACGCATGCACCGCGAGTTCGCCGAGCGCCATCGCCACGACATCCCCGAGCTACTCGACAGCGAAATCCCCTACGCCTCGGTCGTCGAGCAGATGGGCGAGGACCAGCAGCCCAGCGTCTACCGCGAGCCGCGCCATCCGGCCAACCAGGCCTACCGCGCCCTCTGGGACGAGATTGACGGCCTCTTCGCCTGAGCGTCGATCAAGCCACATTGTGGGAGCGGGCCTTGCCCGCGAATCGCGCGGCAAGCGCGAGTCCCGACGTCCGGCTGATCGATCGGTGGATGGGCTGACGCCGGCGCGGCCGCTGCCGTCGCGGGCACGGCCCGCTCCCACGAGATTTCCCGTCGCGCCTTTAGCTGCGCAATGCTTTCGCCGGCGCGACCCGCGTCATGCGCCGTCCCAGCAGGGGCGTCACCAGTGCGGCCAACAGCAGCCCGGCACCCAGCCCCCAGAGCAAGAGCAGCGGGTTGAATGCCAGCGGCAGGTCGAAGACCCGCGCAGACAAGGTCGCGCCGACGGCCATGGCGGCCACCGCCGCCAGCAGCCCCACCAGTAGTCCCAGGGCGAGGAATTCGATCCACAGCGCGGCGATCACCTTGCCGCGACTCGCGCCCATCACCCGCAGCACGGCGGCGTCATGAATGCGCTGGCGCTCGCTCGCACCGAAGGCGGCAAGCAGCACCACCAGTCCGGCGGCCAGCGTGAAGGCGAACACGTACTCCACCGCCTGGCTGGCCCGGTCGATCAGCGTGCGCACCTCGTCGAGGATCCGCGAGACGTCGAACAGCGTTACCGTGGGAAATTCGCGCAGCAGGGCCACCTGCGTCTCCGGCGCGCCGTCGGGGAAGTGAAAGCTGGTGATGTACTGCGTGGCCACGCCGTCCATCAGCGATGAGCTGGCGATGACGAAGAAGTTCGGTCGCATGGAATCCCAGTCGACTTCACGCAGCGAGGTGATTGGGGCGCTCACCTCCCGGCCGTCCACGGTGAAGGTCAGCCGGTCGCCCAGCGACCAGCCGAGCGTCTCGGCGATGCCCTCTTCGACCGAAAAGCCTTCCGTGCCCAGATCGCCGGCGGTGACACGGTTGTGCGCGGCGGCTTCCTCGCCCACGGAGAGATTGAATTCCCGCGTGGCCAGTCGATGCGCGCGCCCCTCGTAGCGCGCCTTGTCCACCGGCTCGTTGTCCAGTTCGGTCCAGCGGGCACGCAACATGGGGTAGAAGCTGGCGTTCTCGATGCCGGCCTCCTGCAGGAAGGCGCGCATGCCATCGACCTGTTCGGGCTGGATGTTGATGGCGAAGATATTGGGCGCATCGGCCGGGATCTGGCGCTCCCAGGCATCGATCAGGTCCGAACGGACCACCGAGAGCAGCAGCACCGCCGTTACGCCCAGCGCGAGCGCGGCGATCTGGGTGGCAGACATCCAGCGGGCGCGCGCCATCCGAGCCAGCCCGAAGCGGGCCACGCCCCGGGCCGGCCAGCGGCGCAGCAGCGTCACCAGCAGCCAGGCGACGGCGAGAAAGACCAGCAGGCTCGCCCCCAGCCCGACCAGCACCCACAACGTCAGCGCGGCATCGCGGGCCTGGAACCAGACCAGCAGCGTGATCGCCGCAATGCCGGCGCCGAACAGCAGCGTCGCCGCGGGGCTGGGTGCGACCGCGTGCTCGACCAGTACCCGCAGCGGCGGGGTGTGCTTGAGCTGCACCAGGCTGGGCAGGGCGAAGCCGAACAGCGCGACCAGCGCGACCGCCAGTCCCAGCGCCACCGGTGTGAATCCCGGTGGTGGCAGGTCGACCTCCAGTACCTGCGCCATCAGGTCAGCGAGCAGCAGCTGCGTGAGCGCGCCGATCGCGATGCCCGGGATGGCCGCCAGCAGCGCCAGCATCAGCAGGCGCCAGCGGTAGATCGCCCCGATCTGCTTGGAGGAGGCACCCAGCGCACGCATCAGTGCGGCCGCCCCCTGCTGCACGCGGTTGTAGTGTCGTGCCGCGATTACCAGTGCCGCGCCGGCGAGTAGCACGGCGACCACCGAGGCGAGACCCAGAAAGCGCGCGGCGCGGTCGAAGGCGGTCTCGAACGCCGGTTGGCTGGATTCCGGGCGTTCCAGCCGCAAGCGGTCGGGGAGGCGCTCGGCGAGTCGCTCGAACCGGGCGTCGCGATCGTTTGCATCGCTGGCCAGCAGTAGGGCGTGTTCGACGCGGCTGGTCTCGGTCACCAGCCCGGTGGCGGCCAGATCGTCACGGTGGATCATCAGCCTGGGCGCGGCCTGGGCAAAGACGTTACCCACGTCGGGCTCGCGCTCGAGCACCGCGCCGATCGTCAGCTCTGACTGCCCCACCGCGATCGAATCGCCGATCGCCGCGTCCAGCGAGAGCAGCGCGCGTCGGGCGATCCAGGCCTGCCCCGCTGGCGGGCCGTGCTCGACCGTGCTCACCGTCTCGCCGTCGTCGATGCGCAGGTCGCCGCGCAGCGGGTAGGCGCCGTCGACTGCCTTGACGCCCACCAGCTGGCTCTGCTGCCCGGCGAGTGCCACGGTGGGAAAGGTGACGTGCCGGCTGGTAGTCAGTTCCAGCTCCCGGGCGATCCCGACGACCTCGTCGAGTGGATCGGGCGATTCCACCCGGGCGTCGGCGGCCAGGAATTGGGCGGCCTGTGCACGCATCGCCCCGTCGACGCGGTCGACGAAGAAACCCACCGCCGTCACCGCCGACACGGCCACCAGCAGGGCGAGCAGCATGGGCGTGAGCAGCCCGTTTTGCACCTCGCGTACCAGGCCCTGCCAGGCCAGTCGGGCGTTGTGCATGGCCCCGGCCATTATTTCGGACCCCGCAGCGCATCTGGATCGGGTTGCCAGTCGCTGACCCGGCCCGCACTCACCTCGAAGCCCCGATCGCAGCGGGTGGCTAGTGCCGGGTCGTGGGTCACCAGCACCAGCGTGGTCTGGTGGCGTTCGCGCAGGCGGAAGAGCAGGTCGATGACGTGCTCGCCGGTGGCCGTGTCCAGCGAGCCCGTGGGTTCGTCGGCGAACAGGATGTCCGGTTCGATCACGAAGGCGCGCGCCAGCGCGACACGCTGCTGCTCGCCGCCGGAGAGTTGGCGGGGCATGTGGGCAAGTCGCTCACCCAGGCCGACCTCCACCAGTGCCTCGCGTGCCCGAGCCTCCGCACCGCGTTCGCCCGCCAGTTCCAGCGGCAGGGCGACGTTCTCCAACGCGTTGAGCCCGTCGATCAGCTGGAAGGACTGGAACACGAAGCCCACATGCCCGGCGCGCACCGCCGCTCGGCCGTCTTCGTCCAGGTCCTCCAACGACTGGCCGGCCAGCGTGATCCGCCCGGCGGTGGGCGTGTCCAGCCCGGCCATCAGCGCCAGCAGCGTCGACTTGCCGGCCCCTGATGGGCCGACCAGCGCGACGGCCTCGCCGGGGAAGATTTGCAGTGAGGCCTCATGCACAATGGTCAGCGGTTCGGGCGTGCGCACGGTCTGCGTGACGCCCTCGACGGTCAGGATGGGCTGGCTGTCGTCTGCGGGAGTTTTCAATGAGGACATGGGGAATGCTCGGACGTCGCTGGCCGGCAGGCATCGCCGGGCTGTTGCTGCTGTGTTTCGGAGTCGGCGCGAGTATAGGTGACGACACCCCACCTGCGCCGAGCCACGCGCCAACCCAGGGGCTGACCCAGGTGCTGGTGTTCGGCGATTCGTTGTCGGCCGCGTACAAGCTGCCGGCCAGCGAGGGCTGGGTCGCACTGCTGCGCGAGCGGCTGGAAACGCGTGCGCCCGGCCGTTTCGAGGTCACCAACGCCTCGGCCAGTGGCGAGACCACCTCCGGCGGGCTGACGCGCTTGCCCGAGGTGCTCGAGACCGGTGACTACGACTGGGTGCTCCTGGAACTGGGCGCCAACGATGGCCTGCGCGGCCTGCCGTTAGACGTGATCGAGGCGAACCTGCAGACCCTGATCGACCGGGCCGAGGCCCACGGCGCGGCAGTGGTGTTGCTGGGCATCATGCTGCCGAGCAATTACGGCCCGGCCTACGCCGACCCCTTCGCCGCCATGTACGCCCGACTCGCGGAGGAGAACGACCTCCCGGGGCTGCCCTTCCTCCTGGAAGGAGCGGCCGACGATCGCGAGTTGATGTTCGATGACGGGTTGCACCCGAATGCCGAGGGGCAGAAGCGGGTGCTGGAGAATGTCTGGGAGGTGGTGGCGCCGTTGTGGGGACTGGACAGTCACGGGAGTGAAGATTGACGGGAACGTGTCACGGATGAGCCGACAGCCGATTTTGGATGTCGAGCTGATGCCCTTGTTGGCGTTGGGGGCGGTTTCCGCCCGCCGCTTGCGTGGTGCGATCTCCTTGATCGCCGTGCGCGGCGGTCGGGGCGATTTTCTTTGCTCGCGCGAAAGAAAACCGCCGAAAAGAAACGCGCCGAATGTCTCGTCGCCCTGCGGGCGATCCCCTGCGTTTCTCATTCCAGCCGGGCCGCGCCGACGGGCATCCCTGCCCGACGGCGCGATGGCGCGCGTCCCTGCGCGCCACCCTTCGGGCGTTTCCGGCTTCCATTGCGATACTCGGCGAGACATACGGAACGGCCGAGCGCTGGTGGGCTTTTCGAGCAGGACCGATGCTTTTCCGACTTTCGTCGCCTCGGCTGGTCGTAGGAGCGGCTTTAGCCGCGAAGGGGCACGGTGTGCGGTTCGAGGTTCGGCTGCTTCGCGCCTCAATTCGCGCCTTAAGGCGCTCCTACGTGCTGGTTCAAACGCCGTGGGTGTTCGTGGCGCGAGCGAGGAGGTAACCCGTTGAGCATCTGGAAGAGCAGCGCGGCCTTCGGTGGGATGACGATGATCTCGCGGGTGCTGGGTTTCGTCCGCGACATGCTGCTCGCGCGTGTGTTCGGCGCCAGCGCGGCGATGGACGCCTTCTTCGTCGTCTTCAAGATTCCGAACTTCCTGCGCCGGCTGTTCGCCGAGGGCGCCTTCCAGCAGGCGTTCGTGCCGGTACTGTCCGAGTACCGCGAGACCTCGACGCGCGAGGAGCTCAAGCGCTACGTCGATTACATGTTCGGCACGCTGGCGGCGATCGTCGCGGTGGTCGTCGCGCTGGGAATCGCCGGCGCGCCGCTGCTGGTGATGCTGTTCGCACCCGGTTTCACCGACGACCCGGCCCAGCTCGAGATGGCCGAGACGATGCTCGCGATCACCTTCCCCTACCTGCTGTTCATCTCGCTGACCGCCTTCGTCGCCAGCAGCCTGAACGCCTTCGGCCGCTTCGCCATGCCGGCGCTCGCGCCCATCTGGCTCAATCTGAGCCTGATTGCCGCGACACTGATCGCCGCGCCGTTCTTCGACGAGCCGGTGATGGCGCTGGCCTGGGGCGTATTCATCGCCGGAATCCTGCAGCTGTTCTTCCTGTTGCCGTTCCTCGCCCGGTTGGGGTTGCTGCCGCGCCCGCGCCTCGGTCATCACCCCGGGGTAAGAAAGACGCTGCGGCTGATGCTGCCGGCGATGTTCGGTGCCTCGGTCACGCAGATCAATCTGCTGGTCGACACCATCCTCGCCTCCCTGCTGGTGGCCGGTTCGGTGAGCTGGCTGTACTACTCCGACCGGCTGGTCGAGCTGCCGCTGGGGGTATTTGGTGTGGCGATCGGCACGGTCATCCTGCCCGCCCTGTCGCGCGCGTTCGCCCGGGGCAGCGACGAGGATTACAATCGCACCGTCAACGGCGCCCTGCGCCTGACCCTGCTGATCGGCGTGCCGGCGATGGCCGGGCTGATCGGCCTGTCGGTACCGATTCTGGTCACCCTGTTCGAGTACGGCGCGTTCACCCCCACCGATACCCAGATGGTGTCGATGGCGATGGTCGCCTACGCGCTCGGCCTGCCGGCGTTCCTGCTGATCAAGATCTTCGCCCCGGGTTTCTTTGCCCGGCAGGACACGGTCACCCCGGTGCGCATCGCGGTGATCTCGGTGGTCGCCAATCTGGTCTTCAAGGCGCTGCTGGTGCTGCCGTGGATCCTCTGGCTGGGCGGTAACCTTGCCCACGTGGGGCTGGCGTTGACCACCGTGATGGCCGCCTGGGTCAACGCCCTGTTGCTGGGCTGGACCCTGCGCCAGCGCGGTGCCTGGCAGGTGGAGGCGGGCACGCGGCGGTTTATCGGCCACATCACGCTTGCCGCGCTCGTCATGGCCGGCCTGCTCCTCTGGGTCAGCCCGGCCGCCGAGATCTGGACCGGCTGGGCCTGGTTCGAACGGCTTGGCGCCGTGCTTGGCCTGATCGCGCTGGGCGTGGGCATCTTCCTCGCGGCGGCCGCGATCCTCGGGCAGACGCCGCGCCGCCTGGTATCGGTGGTCGCCTTCGATCGGCAGGTGCCGCCCGAACACCAATGACGGAATGGCAATGACGGAACGGTAATGAAGGAAGCCCGCATGCAACTCGTCCGCCTGTCACCCGGGACATCGTCCACCGATGCCGCCTCGAGCGCCGGCGCGGTGGTCACCATCGGCAATTTCGACGGCGTGCACCGGGGGCATCGCGCGGTGATCCGGCAGGCCGCCGCGCGTACCGACGAGCTGGGGCTGCCGCTGACGGTGGTGATCTTCGAGCCGCTGCCGCGGGAGTTTTTCGCCGAACGCCATGGGGTTCCGCCCGTGGCGCGGCTCACCCGCCTGCGCGAGCGCTTCCAGGCCTTCGAGGCGCTTGGCGTGGTCGACCGGCTGGTGTTGATGCCCTTCAATGCGCAGCTGGCCAGCATGTCGGCACAAGACTTCGTCAACGAGTTGCTGGTCGAGGCGCTGGGTGCGCGCCACGTCGTGATCGGCGACGATTTTCGCTTCGGCGCCAAACGCGCCGGCGATTTCGCCTTGTTGGCATCGATGGGACCGGAACTCGGCTTCGGCGTCGAGCGGGCGGTGACCGTCACCCTCGACGGCGAGCGGGTGTCCTCGACGCGGGTGCGCGCGGCGCTCGAGGCCCGCGACGTGGTTGGCGCCGCGCGCCTGCTCGGTCATCCGTTCTTTCTCTGTGGGCGGGTGATGCACGGCGACAAGCGCGGCCGCCAGCTGGGTTTTCCCACCGCGAACATCGCGCTGCGACGCCGTCTGTCGCCGTTGCGTGGTGTCTTCCTGGTGCGGATGAGCGGCATCGACGGCGGGCCGCGCTTCGGCGTGGCCAATATCGGCACCCGTCCGACCGTCGACGGCGGCGAAGCGCGCCTCGAGGTGTTCGTGCTCGACTTCGACGGCGATCTCTATGGGCAGTCGGCGACGGTGGAGTTTCTCGCCGATATCCGCGACGAGCGGCGCTTCGATTCGCTGGAGGCCCTGGTCGAGCAGATCGGGGCGGACGTGGCCGAGGCGCGCCGACTAATCGACACGCACCGCCGGGCAGGCACGCCCTGGCCGGTGGATGAAGGAGAGACCGCATGACGTCCATCGACGTGCTGATCGACAACCCGATCGCCTGGGGACTGGCGGGGTTCGCCCTGGTCATGCTGGTGGCGACCGCCTGGCTGGCGGCGCGACTGCGGGCCGAGACGCGCGAGCGCGATCGCCTGACCACCGAACAGGAGCGTCTCGAGACCCTGCTGGAGGCGGAGACCGAATCGCTCGCTGCCGCCCGCGAGACGTTGGCGGACGCACGCACCATGGCGGCCCGCCATGAAACCGAGCGCCAGCACCTCGTGGAGATGCGCGATGCCCTCGAGATGCGCCGCCGGGAGGCGCAGGCGGCACTGGACGCCGAGCGGGAGATGACCGCCACGCTCAAGGCGGAGAAGGCCGAGCTGACCGAACGGCTCGAGCGTGAACGCGAGGCGGCCGAGGAGAAGCTCAAGCTCCTCGACGAGGCGCGCGAGAAGCTGGCGGATGCCTTCAAGGGGCTGTCGGCCGATGCGCTGTCGCGCAACAACGAATCCTTCCTCAAGCTCGCCCGCGAAAACCTCGAACGCTTCCAGCACCAGGCAAAGGATGATCTCACCGCCCGCCACAAGGCGATCGAGCAGCTCACCGGCCCGATTCGCGAGCGCCTGGAGAAGTTCGACACCAAGCTTGACGGGCTCGAGCAGGCGCGCACCAGCGCCTACTCGGCGCTCAACCAGCAGGTCAACGACCTGCTGCAGACCCACCTGCCGCGCCTGCACCGCGAGACCGCCGATCTGGTCAAGGCGCTGCGCCAGCCGCAGGCGCGCGGGCGCTGGGGCGAGCTGCAACTCAAACGCGTGGTCGAGATGGCCGGCATGCTCGAGCACTGCGACTTCGAAGAGCAGGTCAGCCAGACCACCGAGGCCGGTCGCCTGCGCCCCGACATGATCGTGCACCTGCCGGGCGGCCGGCAGGTGGTGGTCGACGCCAAGGCCCCGGTGGATGCCTACCTCGAGGCCGTCGAGGCGCACGACGAGACCGCGCGCAAGGCCGCCCTGGTCAGTCACGCCCGGCAGGTGCGCGCCCACGTCGGTCAGCTGGCGAAGAAGAGCTACTTCGACCAGTTCGACCCGTCGCCCGAGTTCGTGGTGCTGTTCGTCCCCGGCGAGGCCTTCTTCTCCGCGGCGCTGGCCGAGGACCCGGGGTTGATCGAGTACGGCGCCGAGAACCGCGTCATCCCCGCCAGTCCCACCACCCTGATCGCGCTGTTGAAGGCCGTCTCCTACGGCTGGCGCCAGGAAGCCATGGCGCAGAACGCCGCCGAGGTGGCCGCACTGGGCAAGGAGCTCTACGAGCGCATCGGCACGCTCGCCGATCACTGGAACAAGGTCGGCAACCGGCTCAACCAGGCGGTGGATGCCTACAACAGCTCGGTGGGTACGCTCGAATCCCGCGTGCTGCCCAGCGCGCGCAAGTTCCGCGATCTGAAGACCGTTTCCGCCGAGAAGGACATCGCCTCGCTCGACCCGGTGACCCAGGAGCCGCGCTCGCTGACGGCCGCCGAATTGACGGAGGCGTTGTCGGAAGCCGATGAGGGCAAATCGCCGCAAGGCTGACGGCAGCGAGTCACGTCGTCGACTAGGGTGGTGGGGCAATCACCATCAGAGGAGATGACGCATGAAACATGGTAGCCAGTGGCTGGGTCGCGGCCTGATCGGGGCGGCGTTCCTGCTGCCGTTCGCCGCCCAGGGGGCGAACGGCCTGAATGTGATCGAGAGCCAGCACGGCGTGGCCGAGACCGAAGAGCGGTTGGTCGAGGCGGTTGAGGGCAAGGGGCTGACGGTGATGGCCCAGGTCGATCACCAGGCCAATGCCCAGACGGTCGACCTGGAGATGCCGCCGACCCGAGTCGTGATCTTCGGCAACCCGCAGGGCGGCACGCAGCTGATGAAGTGCGCCCCGACCGTCGCCATCGACCTGCCGATGAAGATGCTGATCTGGCAGGACGGCGAGACGGTCAAGGTAGGCTACAACCGGGTCGATTACCTGGTCGAGCGACACGGCATCGGCGATTGTGCCGCGCCGGTACAGGAGACGATGAAAAAGACACTCGATGGGTTGGCACATACCGCCGCCGGTGACTGAACCGTTCCGAGGCAGGCAAAAGAAAAGGCCGGGAAAAATCCCGGCCTTTTTTGGTTTCGATTAACGGGCCGCGCCTACGCGGTTTCGGGCAGCTTGCGTCGCTGCCACAGCCAGTAGATGACCGGCAGGACGACCATCGACAGGAACGGCGCGCTGATCATGCCGCCCACCATCGGCGCGGCGATGCGCGACATCACCTCGGAGCCGGTGCCGTGGCCGATCATGATCGGCATCAGACCGGCGAGAATCACCGCCACGGTCATTGCCTTGGGGCGAACCCGCAATACCGCGCCTTCCATCAGCGCCTCCTTGAGGTCGGCCCGGGTATTGAGTAACTCCTCGCGCCGGTAGCGCTCGATCGCCTGGTCGAGGTAGATCAGCATCACCACGCCGAACTCAGCGGCCACGCCGGCCAGCGCGATCAGGCCGACGGCCACCGCGATCGAGAGGTTGTAGCCCAGTGCCCACAGCAGCCAGAAGCTGCCGATCAGGGCGAATGGCAGGCTGGCCATGATCATCACCGCCTTTCCGCCGTGACGGAAGGTGAGATACAGCAGCACGAAGATGATCGCGAGCGTCAGGGGCACCACCTGCTTGAGTCGCTCGGCGGCGCGTTCCATGTAGCGGTACTGGCCGGCCCACTCGATCGCATAGCCCGGCGGCAGGTCGACCTCTTCCTTGAGTACCTCCTTGGCGCGGGCGACATAACCGCCCAGATCGACGCCGCTGGTGGTGACGAAGACGAAGCCGGCCGGTCGGCTGTTCTCCGACTTGATCACCGGTGGGCCGGACTGGATCTCGACGGTGGCCACCTGCCCCAGTGCGACCGATGAGCCGCCCGGCGTGACGATCGGCAAATCGCGCAGCTTTTCCACCGAGTGCCGATCGGCCTGCGGGTAGCGCAGGCTGACCGGATAGCGCTCCAGCCCTTCAACGGTGTCGGTTACCTTGACCCCGCCGACGGCCAGGCTGATGACCTTCTGGATGTCGCCGATGTTCAGGCCGAAACGGGCGGCCTTCTCGCGGTCCGGGGTGATCACGACGTAGCGCCCGTCCGAGGTGCGGTCGGCGAAGGCGCTGCGGGTGCCCGGCAGCTTCTTCAGCGCGGTCTCGACCTGCTTGCCGACGTCCTCGATCTGGTCCAGGTCCGAGCCGGTGATCTTGATGCCGATCGGCGTCTGAATGCCGGTGGTCTGCATGTCGATCCGTGTCTTGATCGGCATGACCCAGGCGTTGTTCAGGCTGGGGAAATCCACCTTTTCGTTCAGTCGCTCGATCAGGTCGTCCAGCGTCACGCCCTCGCGCCACTCGTCACGCGGCTTGAGGGTGATGCTGGTCTCGATCATGGTCAGCGGCGCCGGGTCGGTGGCCGTGTCGGCCCGGCCGATCTTGCCGAACACGCGCTCGACCTCGGGCTCCTCGCTGATCAGCTTGTCGACTTGCTGCAGGAGGATGCGGGCCTCGCCGATCGACAGACCCGGCAGGGTAGTCGGCATGTAGAGCAAGTCCCCTTCGTCGAGCTGGGGCATGAACTCCGAGCCCAGGCCGCTACCAAGGCTGGCCAATCGCGGCGAGCCGTCGAACCAATCGCTCCACTGGTCCTCCAGATCCGACTGCCAGTCGGTAACCGTCGCCTGCCAGTCGGTGTCACCGGCCCATTTGAGCGGGGCCAGAAAGCCGGTTACGCCGGCAAACGGCAGCACCATCGAGAACAGAGCGACGAAGGCGATCACCAGCACGGTCTTGGGGAAGCGCAGCGCGTTCGACAGCAGCGGCCGGTAACCCCAGATCAAGAAGCGGTTGATCGGGTTGGACTCCTCCGACGGGATGCGCCCGCGGATGAAGTAGCCCATCAGCACCGGGATCAGCGTGACCGCGAGACCCGCGGCCGCGGCCATCGCGTAGGTCTTGGTATAGGCCAGCGGCGCGAACAGTCGACCTTCCTGTGCCTCCAGCGCGAATACCGGCACAAACGAGAGCGTGATCACCAACAGCGAGAAGAACAGCGCTGGGCCGACCTCGCTGGCCGACTTGGCGATCAGCCCCCAGTGGACCTCGCCCTCGGGGGGCTTGCCGTGCGTCTCCCGGTAGCGTGCCAGGTGCTTGTGAGCGTTCTCGATCATGACGATCGCCGCGTCGACCATCGCGCCGATGGCGATGGCGATGCCGCCGAGCGACATGATGTTGGCGTTGATGCCCTGCCAGTTCATGACGATGAAGGCGGTCAGGATGCCCAGCGGCAGGCTGACGATCGCCACCAGCGCCGAACGCAGGTGGAACAGGAAGATCAGGCTCACGAGGGCCACGACCAGGAATTCCTCGATCAGCTTCGTCTCGAGGAAGGCCACGGCACGTTCGATCACGCCGCTGCGGTCGTAGGTGGTCAGCACCTCGACGCCGTCGGGCAGGCCCGGCTTGACGTCATCGAGCTTCTCCTTGACCGCCGCGATCACCTCGCGGGCGTTCTCGCCGCTGCGCATCACCACGATGCCGCCAACGACCTCGCCCTTGCCGTCAAGCTCGGCCACCCCGCGGCGCTCGGCCGGCCCGACCTCGACCCGACCTAGATCGCGGACCGTGATCGGGGTGCCCTTGTCGGTCACGCCCACCGGAATCTGCTCGATGTCCTCGGCGGATTTGAGATAACCACGGCTGGTGATCATGTACTCGGCGCCACCGCGCTCGATCACGCCGCCGCCGACCTCGCGGTTCGCCTGGGAGATCGCCTCGCGCAGGCGGTTGATCGAGATGTTGAAGGCGCGCAGACGCTGCGGGTCGACCACGATCTGGTACTCGCGGACCATGCCGCCGACGGTGGCCACCTCGGCGACGCCCTCGACCGACTCGAGCTGGAACTTGAGGAACCAGTTCTGCAGCGTGGTCAGCTCGGAGAGATCATGCTGCCCGGTCGGGTCGTTGAGCGCGTACTGGAACACCCAGCCGACGCCGGTCGCATCCGGCCCCAGCTTCGGCGTGACCTCCGATGGCAGATCCTCCGAGGCCTGGTTGAGGTACTCCAGCACCCGCGAGCGCGCCCAGTAGAGGTCGGTGCCCTCCTTGAACGTGACGTAGATGTACGAGTCGCCGAAGAACGAGTAGCCCCGTACCGCCGTCGAGCCGGGCACGGCCAGCAGCCGCGTGGTCAGCGGATAGGTGACCTGGTCCTGGACGACCTGCGGCGACTGGCCGGGGAAGGTCGTCTTGACGATCACCTGGGTGTCCGACAAGTCCGGGATGGCGTCCAGCGGCGTCGCCTTCCAGGCTGCCCAGCCGATTGCGGCGAGCAGGGCGGACAGCAACAAGACCAGCACCCGGAAGCGGATGCTGGCATGAATGATGCGCTCGATCATGTGGCCCCCTTACTGCTCGTTGCCCGACAGGCGCGAGAAGGCCGCCTGGACGTTGGACTCGGAGTCGATCAGGAACTGACCCGAGGCGACCACCTGTTCGCCCGGTTCCAGCCCCGAGACGATCTCGGTGTAGCCGCCCGCCTCGGCGCCGGTTTCCACGGCCACCGGCCGGAAGCGACCTTCGCCGGTGCGCACCACCACGCGGGCTCCACCCGGGGATGGGATGATGGCGGTTGCCGGCACGGCGAGCACCGGCGGGGTCTTCTCCGGCGTGAGCGTCACCTCGGCGAACTGGTTGGGTCGCAACTGGCCGTCCTCGTTGTCGAAGGCCAGTCGTACGCGCAGGGTGCGCGATTGCGGGTCGAGCTCCGGGTAGACGAAATCGACCGTGCCCTCGAACGTGCGCCCGGGGATGCCGTCGACCCGCATGGTGGCCTCTTGCCCCTCGCTGACCGACTGCATGCGCCGCTCGAGCACGTCGACGTTCACCCAGACGCGATCCCGCCGCGCGATGGTGTAGAGGTCGAGGCCGGGCTGGATGTACATGCCCTCGCGCAGGTTGATCTCGGCGACGTAGCCGTCCTGCGGGGCGAGCAACGGGATGGTGCGCTGCACCTTGCCTTTCTGGCGGACCGTGTCGATCACCGATTCGGGTACGTCGAGCAGTTCGAGCCGGGCGCGGGATGATTCGATCAGATCGCTCATGCCGCGGCGCAGTGCGACCAGGTAGTCCTGCTGGGCGGCGACGATGTCCGGCGAGTAGTACTCGAACAGCACGTCGCCCTTCTTTACGGTGGTGCCCACCGAGGCGACCTTGAGCTGCTCGACCCAGCCCTTGGCCCGCGGGTGGACGTGGGCTAGCAGGTCTTCGTCGTAGCCCACGGTGCCGACCGTGCGGATCGTCTCCACCAGCGGCCGCTTCTTGGCCTCTTCGATCACCACGTTCATGTGCTGCACGGTGATCGGGCTGACCGAGACGGCCGGGAAGCTTGGCGCCTTGGGACGACTGGCGTTTCCACCGCTACTTTCGGCGCTGGCCGCGCCAACCTCGGAGGCCGGGTATTCCTTCTCGACCAGATCCATGCCGCAGATGGGGCAGGAGCCGGGCTCCTCCTCGATGATCTGCGGGTGCATCGGACAGGTCCAACGGGTCACTGTCTCGCCACCGCTGGCCGCGCTCGAGGCACTATTGCCACCCTGGGCGCTCGCACCGCCCGAGGCGCTGTCGCTCGTTTCGGCGGCAGCCTCCTGGGCGGGGTATTCCTTCTCGACCAGGTCCATGCCGCAGATGGGACAGGAACCGGGTTCCTCCTCAACTATCTGTGGATGCATCGGGCAGGTGTAGCGGGTGACGGTCTCGCCGGTTTCATCGGACGACTCGACAAGAGTCTGACCCTCATGGCCCTCGTCTGGCGCGGCGCGGTCCTGGCTCTCGCTCGCCGCCTGAGAGGTCTGTTCGGCCGGGAATTCCTTCTCGACCAGGTCCATGCCGCAAATCGGGCAGCTACCGGGTTCCTCTTCGACGATCTGCGGGTGCATCGGGCAGGTCCAGCGAGTGACGGAGTCACCGCCGTCACTGGCGGATTGGGCGTGATCGTGGCCCTCGTGGTCGGCCGGGTTGCCGTTGTCGGCCGCCATCACCGAGGTGATGGCCGGGTTGACGCCCATCAGCACCGCTGGGGTGACCAGGGCCGAGCCCAGCAGGGTGACGCGGGTGAGTCGCTTGATGCGGAAGGTGCGGGTGTTCATGCGGTCGGCTCCAGCAGGTAGCGCAGGTCGATGAGTTGGTCGGCGCGGTCGAGGCGCAGGGTGAGCAGTTCCTGGCGGGCCTCGATGACGGCGCGTTCGGCCTCGATCAGGGCGTCGAACTCGCCCCTTCCGGCGCCGATCTCGCCGCGGATCATCTCGGCGACCTGTTGCAGTTCGGGAATGATGTCGTTCTGGTAACGCGTGATGCGGCGATCCAGGGCCGCCAAGCGGGCGCGGATGCCGTCGGCCTGGGCGGCGAGATCGCGCGCGCGCTTGGTCAGCTCGAGTTGGGCGGCCTGGGCGGACTGTTGCGCCCCGCGCAGTCGAGGCGACTGGCGACGCTCGCTGAAGATCGGCAGGCTCACGCTGACGCCCGCGGACAGCGTGTTGGGTTCGCTGCCGGCGCGCAGGCCGTAGCCGACCTGCAGGCCGATTTCCGGGGCGAACTGCGCTTCGGCCTCGCCGACCCGGGCGCGAGCGGCCTCGAGTTCGGCGCGCAGCCGCTCGATTTCGGGTTGCCGGTCGATCTCCCCCCGGGGGAGGTCGGTCAGCCGGGCGGGAAGGGTGTCGGGCAGCGGCAGGCGCGCGGCATCGCCCACCCAGCGTTCCAGCCGAGCCCGGGCGGCCTCGGCCTCGCCATGACGGCGATCGAGGGCATCGCCCAGCCGCGACAGCCGGGATTGCAGGATGACCAGATCGCTGCCGCTGGCCTCGTTGACCTGGTAGGCGGTACGGGCGCTGTCCAGCAATTCCCGGTAGAGCGCGCGCTCGCGCTCGAGCAGCCGGGCGAGCGCCTCTTCGCGGTAGACGGCCAGCCACAGTCGGCGCACCTCGCGCTTGAGTTGTCGGTCGGCGGTGGCCAGGGCGGCGGAGGCGCCGGCAATGCGCGCCTCGGCCGCTTCCCCGCGGAAGACGAGCGTGTCGCCCGGCGGCAGGCTCTGCGAGAGCGTCACCACCGTCTGGGTCATCGGCGAGTCGCTCAGGCTGTAGTTGTCGGTGGGTACGTTCTGCAGGGCGACGGACAGCCGCGGGTCCGGCAGTTCGTCGGCGGCCTCGGCACTGGCGGCCTGGCCTGCGCGTCGGCGTTCGGCGGCCTGCAGTCCCTCGTCGCTTTGCACGGCGGCCTGTTCGGCCGCGTCCAGCGTCAGCCGTTGACCGGCCTGTGCCGATGAGTCGGCCAGGCTCGGCGTGAGCGGCACGGCGATCGTCAGCAGGACCACGGCGGTCCGCGAGAGAATCGATGGGTTCATGGAAGTTTCCTCGGTTGAAGACGGTCAGCGGAGAGCTGAGTCGGCCGAGGTGAGCGGGGCGTGGTGCCCCGTCGACTCGGCCGTGTCAGGCCGAGAGGGGGGGACGGAACGGGGTGTTGGGAACCCCTGCGGCCATCGAATCGGTCAGGGAGGCGTCGAGGGTGCCGTTGGGCAGGTGAATGGCGGCGACCGTGGACTGGGTCGGCAGGGAGAAGCCACCCAGGAGCACGCAATTGCCGCAGTGGTCACAGCCGGCCGAGGCGGTGGGCTCGTCGATCGAGCCGCCCATGCTCGGGCAGTCGGCGCCATGCTCGATCATTTCCTCCATCGGGCAATCGAGCATGGCCACGCCGGCGGTCACCGCGTTGAGCGGTGCCCAGAAGGCGAGCAGCAGGGTGACCAGGTGCATGAATTTCATGGTGTCGGGACTATAGGTGCTTCTTTTGGCGGGCGCAAGCCCTCCCGCGGATGGGGCGGTCAGCCGGGCGTCAGCCGCAGCAGTCGACCGTCGGCATGATCGGTGATCACCCAGAGCGCGCCATTCGGCCCGACCTCCACATCGCGGATACGCCATTCGCGTTCCTCTAGCCAGCGTTCCTCGCCGATCACGCGTTCGCCATCCAGCCGCAGTCGGGCGAGGTGGCGCTTGGCCAGGGCGCCGACGAACAGGCTGCCCTGCCAGTCGGGTGCGGCCGCATGATCGTAGAAGGCCATGCCGGAGGGGGCGATCGACGGCGTCCAGTGATGAATCGGGCCGGTGACGCCCTCGACCTCGTCGGGGGCGATTTCCGGGCCGGCGTATTCCCGGCCGTAGGTGTGGATCGGCCAGCCGAAGTTTTCCCCGGCGGCCGGGATGTTGATCTCGTCGCCGCCGCGCGGGCCGTGTTCATGGATCCAGACGCGACCGGTCTGCGGGTGGGTGGCCGCGCCCTGCGGATTGCGGTGCCCGTAGCTGAAGATGGCCGGCTCGGCATCGGGGCGGTCGACGAACGGGTTGTTGGCCGGGATGCGGCCATCGTCGGAAAAGCGCAGCACCGAGCCGTTGTTATCGGCGAGATCCTGGGCGCGATTGCGTTCGCCGCGGTCGCCGACGGTCATGAATAGGTACCCGTCGCGATCGAAGGCCAACCGCGAGCCGAAGTGGATGCCGGAATCGACGCAGGGGGTGGCGACATGCAGGGTCTGGAAATCGACCAGCCGGTCGTCCGCCAGCCGTCCGCGTCCCAGGTGGGTGGCATTGCCGCCGTCGCAGCGCCCGGCCCAGGTCAGGTAGACCCACTGGTTGTCGGCATGCGCCGGGTGGGCGAGCACGTCGAGCAGGCCACCCTGGTTGCGGTGGTCGACCTCCGGCACGCCGTCGATCGCGCGGCGCTCCCCCGTCGCCGGGTCGATACGCCAGAGCTGCCCGCGCCGCTCGGTGACCAGCAGGTCGCCATCGGGCAGGAAGGTCAGGGCCCAGGGGTGGTGCAGCTGGTCGGTGATCGTCTCGACGACCGGCTCGGCCAGTGCGGGGTAGGCGGCGAGTAGCGGGAACCACGACAGGAGGGCGAGCAGGGCAAGTTGAGCACGAGACATGGCGGTTCCCCCTCGGCCGATATTCAGTGGCGTAGGGGCTGAGAGTAGACGAGACGGCGGCGGTGCTCAGGCCAGCCCTGCGGCCAGGGTGACGAACAACGCGCTGATCCAGTGGCCCGGATCGGTCAGAGGCAGTCGGCTTCCGGCTATCCAGGTGCTCGAACGGGGTGCCGGGGCCTGTGGCTATGGCCGCTGGCCTGCCCGAACACACCCTCGGGCGGTTGGAGTAGACGGCGCACATGCGCATAAGCGGTTGTTTTTATCGGGAAATGGGCTAGAATTCGCCGGCCTTGTGGTCGGCACGGCCCCAATCCATGCGCACCAGACGAGGTTTTATGACGACTGTTGCCAAGCGAAGCATTCCCGGGACCCAGCAGGACGGGCAGGCGCCCAAGCTGCAGGTCTTTACCGACCGCCACCTCGACAAGATCGAGCCCTTGAAGCGCCTCGGCGAGGAGGCGCTGTTGGAGATGAAGGTGGTCGCGAGCGTGCTGCCGTTTCGCGTCAACAACTACGTCATCGAGAACCTGATCGACTGGGACCGTGCCCCCGACGACCCGATCTTCGCCCTGACTTTCCCGCAGCGCGACATGCTCAGCCCCGAGATGTACGAGCAGATGGCCGAGCTGCACCGCCGCGAGGCGCCCAAGGAAGAGATCACCGCGCTGGCCTGGAAACTGCGCCACCAGCTCAACCCGCACCCGGCCGGCCAGATGGAGATGAACCTTCCCGAGGTCAACGGCGAGACGGTCGAGGGCGTGCAGCACAAGTACCGCGAGACCGCGCTGTTCTTCCCCAGCCAGGGGCAGACCTGCCACAGCTACTGCACCTTCTGTTTCCGCTGGGCGCAGTTCGTCGGCGACAAGGACCTCAAGATCGCCTCCAAGGAGGCTGGCCAGCTGCTCGACTACCTCGCCGAGCGCCCCAACCTGAGCGACCTCTTGATGACCGGCGGCGATCCGATGGTGATGAAGACCAAGCACCTGGCGCCCTACCTCGAGGGGCTGCTCGATCCGCGCCTCGAGCATGTGCAGACCGTGCGCATCGGCACCAAGGCGCTGTCGTTCTGGCCGTACCGCTTCGTCACCGATGCGGATGCCGACGAGTTGCTGGGTCTGTTCGAGCGGCTGGTCGCGTCCGGCAAGCACGTGGCGGTGATGGCGCACATCAACCACTACCAGGAGATGGAGAACCCCATCTTCCGCGAGGCGGTCAAGCGCATCCGGGCGACCGGCGCGGAGATCCGTACCCAGAGCCCGCTGATCAAGCACATCAACGACTCGGGCGAGGTCTGGGCGCGCATGTGGCGCGAGCAGGTCCGCCTGGGCATGATCCCCTACTACATGTTCGTCGAGCGCGACACCGGCGCGAAGTACCGCTTCGAGGTGCCGCTGGCCGAGGCGCATCGTATCTACCGCGATGCGATGAAGCGCGTCTCGGGTCTCGCGCGCACCGCGCGCGGTCCGTCCATGTCCGCCGGGCCGGGCAAGGTCGAGGTGCAGGGCGTGGCCGAGATCCATGGCGAGAAGGTGTTCGTGCTGCGCTTCGTTCAGGGTCGCAACCCGGACTGGGTCCAGCGGCCGTTCTTCGCCAAGTACGACGAGGAGGCCACCTGGCTCAACGAGCTGACGCCGGCCTTCGGTGAAGAGAAGTTCTTCTTCGAGGACGAGTACGAGGCAATGCAGGCCGACAGCGGCCTCAAGGTGATCGACGCCGCGGAAGTCGAGGCATAAGCCCCTGATCGGGCTTGACGAGCGGGGCGCGGGTCGCTAAGATTGCGCGCCTTCAAACAACGCCGGCTGGCGATGCCATTGTGTCGCCAGCCCTTTTACGCATAAACATTCGGGTTTTACAGCATGTACGCAGTGGTCGTTACCGGCGGTAAGCAGTACCGCGTCGAGCAAGGCAGCAAGGTGCGCGTCGAGAAGCTCTCTGGCGAAGCCGGCAGCACCGTGACGCTGGATCAGGTTTTGATGGTCGGCGACGGCTCTGACATCAAGGTGGGCACCCCCACCGTCGATGGCGCGAGCGTTACCGCCGAGATCGTCGGCCAAGGTCGCGGCAAGAAGGTGGAAATCCTCAAGTTCCGCCGCCGCAAGCACCACATGAAGCGTCAGGGCCATCGCCAGGCCTACACCGAACTCAAGATCACCGGTATCAGCGCCTAAGCGCCCGGTATCCAGACCAGGAGACTTGAACCATGGCACATAAGAAAGCAGCGGGCTCTACCCGGAACGGTCGTGACAGTGAAAGCAAGCGCCTCGGCGTGAAGCGTTTCGGTGGCGAAGCCGTCTCCGCCGGCAGCATCATCGTTCGTCAGCGTGGCACCAAGTTCCACGCCGGCAGCAACGTGGGCGTCGGCCGCGACTACACCCTGTTCGCCCTGACCGACGGCCAGGTGAAGTTCGAGACCAAGGGTCCGAAGAGCCGCCGTTTCGTCAGCATCGAGCCGGCGTAACGCCGGCCCGACGTGAGTTGGCGGTCAGCGTGGCTGGCCGGTAACCGCTGTCCGAGCCCCGCCTGCGAGCGGGGCTTTCGTGTTTGTGGTCCGTCCAGGACAATTGCGGGGAACGTATCGTGAAATTTGTCGATGAAGCCACCATCAAGGTCAAAGCCGGTGACGGCGGCAATGGCGTGGTGAGCTTTCGCCGCGAGAAATACGTGCCCTACGGTGGTCCCGACGGGGGTGACGGCGGCGATGGCGGCTCGGTCTACCTGGTCGGCGACGTCAACCTCAACACCTTGGCCGACTTCCGCTTCCAGCGTCACTACGAGGCCGAGCGGGGCAAGAACGGCGCGGGCCGCAACATGACCGGCAGGAAGGGCGGCGACCTGTACGTCCACGTGCCGCTGGGCACGGTAGTCCACGACGAGGACACCGGCGAGGTGATCGGCGAGGTGGTCGAGGCCGGTGCCGAGCTGCTGGTGGCCAAGGGCGGCTGGCACGGGCTGGGCAATGCCCGCTTCAAGAGCTCGGTCAACCGCGCACCTAGGCAGAAGACCGACGGTACCCCCGGCGACGACCGTCGCCTGCGGCTCGAGCTCAAGGTGTTGGCGGACGTCGGCCTGCTCGGCCAGCCGAATGCCGGCAAGTCGACCCTGATCCGCGCGATCTCGCACGCCCGTCCCAAGGTCGCCAACTACCCGTTCACGACGCTCTACCCCAACCTGGGTGTGGTCGCCCCGGAGCCGCATCGCAGCTTCGTGGTCGCCGACATCCCCGGCCTGATCGAGGGCGCGGCCGAAGGCGCCGGGTTGGGGATCCGTTTTCTCAAGCATCTCGCGCGTACCAACCTGCTGCTGCACGTGGTCGACGTGGCGCCCTACGACGAGGTCGACCCGGTCGAGAGCGTCGCGGCGATCGAGGCCGAGCTCGAGAAGTACGACGAGTCGCTCGCCGAGCGGCCGCGCTGGCTGGTGATCAACAAGATCGACGTCTGGGCGGACGAGGAGCGCGAGGCCAATATCGAGGCGCTCAAGCAACGCTTTGCCACCGAGATCGGGCTGACCGGGCCGGTGTTCGCCATCAGCGCGCTCGACAAGACCGGCACCCAGCCGCTGGTCTGGGCGATCCTCGAATACCTCGAGGCCGAGTGGGCCCGCGAGCGCGAGGAACCGGGTGGCCGTTCGGGGGCGACGGAGGGCTGATCATGCGTGACGAGGTCAGGGGCTATCAGCGCTGGGTGGTGAAGATCGGCTCGGCGATGGTCACGGGTGACGGTCGCGGTCTCGATCGCGAGGCGATCGCCGCCTGGGCCCGCCAGCTCGCCGAACTGCGCCGCGAGGGCCGCGAGATCGTCATCGTCACCTCGGGCGCGGTGGCCGAGGGCATGGCGCGGCTCGGCTGGGAGGAGCGTCCCGAGTCGCTGCCCAAGCTGCAGGCGGCCGCCGCCGTTGGGCAGATGGGCCTGGTCGAGGCCTATGCCGAGGGGCTGGCCCGCTTCGACACCCATTCGGCGCAGATCCTCCTGACCCACGAGGACCTGGTCGACCGCGAGCGCTACCTCAACGCCCGCAGCACTCTGCGCACCCTGCTCGACCTGGGCGTGGTGCCGGTGGTCAACGAGAACGACACGGTCGCCACCGACGAGATCCGTTTCGGCGACAACGACACGCTCGCCGCGCTGGTCGCCAACCTGGTCGAGGCGGACATGCTGGTGATTCTCACCGACCAGCAGGGCCTGTTCGAGGCCGACCCGCGCAAACGGCCGGAGGCGAAGCTGCTGGCCGAGGTGAACGCCGGCGATCCGACCCTCGAAACCATGGCCTCGCCCGAGGGCGGGCGTCTCGGTCGGGGCGGCATGTACACCAAGGTGCTCGCCGCCAAGCGCGCAGCCCGTTCCGGGGCGGCGACCATCGTGGCGGCGGGCAGCGAGTCGGACGTGCTATGCCGACTGGCCGCCGGCGAGCCGCTGGGAACGCATTTCCACCCCGCCACCAATCGGCTGGCCGCGCGCAAGCAGTGGCTTGCGGGGCACTTGCGGGTGCGGGGTCAGTTGCGGGTCGATGCCGGTGCCGCCCGGGCGGTGGCCGAGCAGGGGCGCTCGCTGCTGCCGGTCGGCGTGACGGCCGTCTCCGGGCAGTTCGCCCGTGGCGAGCTAGTCTCGATCGTCGATGCCGACGGTCATGAATTCGCGCGTGGACTGGTCAACTACCCGAGCAGCGACGCCGCGCGGCTGGTGCGTTGCTCAAGTCAGGCGATCGCGGAGACCATCGGTTACCGCGAGGAAAACGAACTGGTGCACCGGGACAACCTGGTCCTGCTCTAAGTGCCTTCGGTTCGTGCCGCCCGGCCAATCTCGTCGGGCGGTCCGTCCTTTCTTGTTCGCCTTATCCGGCCAGTCGCCGCGCCTCGGTGTCCAGTTCGTCGAGCAGCCGTTCGTAGATCGTCGACAGCGTCTTGAGGTCCTCGACCGCGACATGCTCGTCGATCTGGTGGATGGTGGCGTTGAGCGGGCCGAGCTCGATCACCTGCGCGCCGGTCGGCGCGATGAAGCGCCCGTCCGAGGTGCCGCCCGCGGTCGACGGCGTCGGCGCCGTTCCCAGCGCCCCTTCCACGGCGCGCTCGACCGCGCCCACCATCGGCCCGTCGTCGCGGGTGAGAAACGGCACGCCCGAGAGCTGCCAGTCGATTCGATAGGCCAGTCCGTGGCGCTTGAGCAGTTCCTCCACCCGCGCCTGGATCGCCTCGACCGAGGTCTCGGTGTTGAAGCGCAGGTTGAACTGGACATTGAGCTCGCCGGGGATGACGTTGTTCGCGCCGGTGCCGGCCTGGATGTTCGCGATCTGCAGCGTCGAGGGCGGGAAGTGGGCGTTGCCCTGGTCCCATTCGATCGCCACCAGCTCGGCCAGGAACGGCGCGGCGCGATGCACCGGGTTGTCGGCCAGGTGCGGGTAGGCGACGTGCCCCTGGCGACCTTCGATGACGAGATTACCGGTAATCGAGCCGCGCCGGCCGATCTTGAACTCGTCGCCCAGCCGGTTGCGGCTCGAGGGCTCGCCCACCAGGCACCAGTCAATCGAGATCCCCTTCTCGCGTAGCCACTGCATCACGCGCTTGGTGCCGTGCTGGGCCGGGCCCTCCTCGTCGCTGGTGATCAGGTAGCCCAGCCGGAAGGCCGGCTCGGGCTGCCGGGCGAGAAAGCGCTCGGTGGCGGTGACGAAGGCGGCCACCGAGCCCTTCATGTCCGCCGCCCCGCGGCCATAAAGTCGACCGCCGTGGATCTCGGCGCCGAACGGCGGGTAGGTCCACCGCGCGGCCTCGCCGGTCGGCACCACGTCGGTGTGACCGGCGAAGACGAACAGCGGGCCCTGGTCGCCGTGCACGGCCCAGAGGTTGTCGACCTCCGCGAAGCGCAGCGACTCGATGGCAAAGCCCAGCGGGGCGATGCGCCCGCCGATCAACGCCTGGCAGCCCTGGTCGTCGGGCGTGACCGAGGGGCGGCGGATCAGATCGCGGGCGAGATCGATGGTCGGGTCGGTCATGCCAGTGCCTCCTGCCAGTCGTCGGCGGAAAAGCCGATCAGGGTGTCGCCGTCGTGTTCCACCACCGGGCGCTTGATCAGGCTGGGGTTGGCCAGGGCCGCCTCGCGGGCCTGCGCGGTGTCCATCGCCTCGCGTTCCTCGGCCGGCAGGCGCCGCCAACTCGTGCCGCGGCGGTTGATCACCGTCTCCCAGCCGAATCGCTCCAGCCAGTCGTCCAGTCGCTGCTCCGGTACGCCCGCCTTCTTGAAATCGTGAAAGCGGTAGTCCAGCCCCTGTTCGGCCAGCCAGGCCCGGGCCTTCTTGACGGTGTCGCAGTTGGGGATGCCGTAGACGGTGATCATCGATAGTCCTAACAAGTGAAAATAGTTGTTCCGGATAGGAAAAATTGATTTTCCTATGAGTGCCGGCGTCCTACACTCAAACTCGATGCGGCCGTGGAAATGGCCCGCGCGTTCGAAATTGCAGCAGAAAAGGAGTGGCAATGCCATGCGAACCAGGAAGACGATGATGCACGCAAACCCGACTCGAATGCTTGGCCTTGTCGCCGGGCTGATGCTCGCCGCCCCGGTCGCCGCCGAGCCCGACATCAGCTGGGGTGGTGAGCTCTTTGCCGAGAACTGTTCCGAGTGTCACATGGTTCCGCACAACGACGAGTGGTTCAAAGCGCGCGCGGACGCCGGCAACATGGGCAGCTACGACAGTCTGCGCACCATGGTCCAGGGTTGTGCCAACAACTTCGGCCTGCCGTGGTTCGATGAGGAAGTCGAGGCGGTGACCGCCTGGATGAACCAGGAATATTACGGGTTCGAGTGACCTGAGCGGCGCTCGAGGCGCGATCAGTCGATGAACCGCATCGACAGGTCGACCGCCTCGACGTGCTTGGTCAGTGCGCCGATGGAGATGTAATCCACCCCGGTCTCGGCCACGTCGCGCACGGTCGCCAGCGAGACATTGCCGGAGGATTCCAGCTTGGCCCGGCCGGCGGTGATCCGGACGGCCTCGCGCAGCTGATCCAGCGCAAAGTTGTCCAGCAGCACCCGCTTGACCCCGGCGCCCAGCGCCTCATCCAGCTGCTCGAGGTTCTCCACCTCGACCTCCAGCGGCAGGTCGCGTGCCACTACCCCGGCGGCACGAACGGCCTGTTCGATCGAGCCGGCCGCGCGGATGTGGTTCTCCTTGATCATCACCATGTCGTAGAGACCCATGCGATGGTTGGCCCCGCCGCCGTCGGTCACCGCCTTCTTCTGCGCGTAACGCAGGCCGGGCAGCGTCTTGCGGGTATCGAGGATCTGCGCGCCGGTGCCCTCGACCGCCTCGACGAACCGGCGGGTGACCGTGGCCGTAGCGCTGAGCGTCTGCAGGAAGTTGAGCGCGACGCGCTCGGCCGTCAGCAGGGCGCGTGCCGGGCCGCTGAGCAGGCACAGGCTCTGCTCCGGGAACAGGCTGTCGCCGTCGGCGGCGGCCCACTCGATCCGCACGGCCGGCGAGACGCGACGGAATGCGGCATCTGCCCAGTCGACCCCGGAGAGGATCGCCGGCTCGCGACTGATGATGCGGGCATGCGCGGTCTCGTCGGCCGGGATCAATTGCGCCGAGACGTCGCCGCTGCCGATGTCTTCGGCCAGCGCGCGCGCCACGTCCAGGGCAACGATGTCGGGGTCGGCTTTGCTCATGGGGCTCCTGGTCGCTGTCGAGGCTCAGTTGATCGGGTTGGCAAGTCTAGCAAGTTCTTTCCGTGGGCAAGCGCTGGCCCTTGCACCCGGACGCGCGGCCATCCGCCGTCACGTCGGGTAGTCGTAGGCTTCCCGTCACGCTGTCATCTTGTCATGCTGCTGTCATCGCGGCGGCGTTTAATGCCGGCAGATGGTCGGGGTGCCGCCCGGTGCCCCGACGTCCCGCTCACATCGATTGTTTTGCGAGGACCGGCGCTGGCCGGGATGACCGAATGCAGAAGACCATACTGATTGTCGAGGACGAAAAGCCGATTCGCGAGATGGTTGCCTTCGCGCTGGGGCGCGCCGGCTACGATCTGGTCGAGGCCGCCGACGTGCAGGAGGCCTACGAGCGGTTGGCGGAAAAGCAGCCCGACCTGATCCTGCTCGACTGGATGCTGCCGGGTGCCAGCGGCATCGAGTTCGCCCGACGCATCAAGCGCGACGAGCTCACCCGCGACGTGCCGATCGTGATGCTCACCGCGCGTGGCGAGGAAGAGGACAAGGTCAGCGGGCTGGAGGCCGGGGCCGACGACTACGTCACCAAGCCGTTCTCGCCGCGCGAGCTGATGGCCCGGATCAAGGCCGTCCTGCGCCGCGCCTCCCCGGAGACCGAGGATCCCGTGCTGGACGTGGCGGGACTCAAGCTCGACCAGGAAAGCTATCGCGTGACGGCCGCCGACGAGCCGATCGACATCGGTCCGACCGAGTTTCGCCTGCTGGCCTTCTTCATGAAGCACCCGGACCGGGTGTTCACCCGCGCCCAGTTGCTCGATCGTGTCTGGGGGCAGAACGCCTACGTCGAGGAACGGACCGTCGACGTGCACATCCTGCGCCTGCGCAAGGTGCTCGCGCCCAGCGGTTATGATGGCCTGATCCAGACCGTGCGTGGCGTGGGCTACCGACTCTCGCCCCGCTGAGGCGCGTGGCCCGCATCCCGGGCCGACCTGGTGAGACCTGGCCCGACCGTTCTTCCATTGAGCCGTCCATGACCGACCCGCAATCCTCCCATCCCCAGCATGCCGCCCGGGCGACGCGCGTCGAGCGTCGCGCCCAGTTGCGGCAGTTGCGCCTGGTCGAGGCCCGCCAGCGGGCCTGGCGCGAGGAGGGCATCCTCGTGCTGGCCGTGCTGGCGCTGGGCTCGGTGGTCGCCTGGGTGGGTGCGGTGACCGGCTGGGGGCTCGCCTGGGTGCTGGCGCCGGTCACGGCGCTGGTGATCTACACGGCCGCGCTGCTCTGGCGGGTGATCTACCTGGCGCGCGCCTTGCCGATCACCTCGCAGCCGCGCCGTGTCTGGGGGCTGCCCGGGCTGATCCAGGTGCGCCAGCGACGCCTGAGCCGGCGATGGTCGCGACGCCAGCGGCGCCTGATCGGCCTGCTCAAGCGCTATCACCACTCGGCGATGACCGTGCCGGATGCCATGGTGGTGCTCACCACCGAGCGCGAGATCGAGTGGCTCAACCGGGCCGCCATCGACATGCTGGGCCTCAACCGCTCCGACATCGGCCTGCGGCTCGACGATCTCTGGCGCACCCCGGCCTTTATCGCCTGGCTCAAGCAGGGCAGTGACCGGCCGGCCCTGGAACTGGTCGCGCCGGCGGACGAGACCCGCACCCTGAGCCTGCGGATCGAGCCCTACGGCTCGGACCGCTACCTGCTGATCGGCCGTGACGTGACCGCGTTGCACCGGCTGCAGGGGGTGCGCCAGGACTTCGTGGCCAACGTCTCGCACGAGCTGCGCACCCCGCTCACCGTGCTGGCCGGTTACGTCGAGACCCTGCTCGACACCGACGAGGGACAGGATCCGCAGATGCACCGCATCCTGTCGAACATGCACCAGCAGGCCGACCGCATGCGGCGCATCGTCGAGGACCTGCTGCTGCTCTCGCGGCTCGAGACCTCGCAGCCGGACGCCGACTGGTTCGAGACCATCAACGTGGCGCGCCTGCTTGAGCCGATCCTCAACGACGCGCGCCTGGTCTCCGGCGAGGAGGGGCACGACATCCGCGCCGATCTCGACCCGACCCTGACCTTGTGGGGCGTGCCGCGCGAGCTGCAGTCGGCGTTCTCCAACCTGGTGTTCAACGCGGTCAAGTACACCCCGGCCGGCGGGCGCGTCGAGGTGCGCTGGGGGCGCGACGAGCAGGGGCGGGCGGTCTTCTCCGTGTGCGACTCGGGCATCGGCATCGAGGCGCGCCACATCCCGCGCCTGACCGAGCGGTTCTATCGCATCGACGTGGGGCGGTCGCGTTCGCGTGGCGGCACCGGGCTGGGGCTGGCCATCGTCAAGCACGTGGCCCTGCGCCACGGGGCGCGGCTCGAGATCGACAGCACGCCGGGCGAGGGCAGCTGTTTTCGCGTGATCTTTCCGGGGCCGTGACGGCCGATCAGTGGACCCGGGGGTGACCCGGGTTCGCCCCGGGGACATGCGCTAGACTGACCCGACTAGCCACAAGGGGCGCGAGCCAGCCGATGTCCGAATTCTGGAACGAAAAGTACGGTCAGGTCGATTTCCTCTACGGGACCCACCCCAACGAGTTCCTGTTGAGCCAGGCCTGGCGCCTGCCGACCGGGGGGCGCGTGCTGGTACTGGGCGACGGCGAGGGGCGCAACGGCGTCTGGCTGGCCGAGCAGGGCTTCGATGTCACCAGCGTCGACTACTCCGCGGTGGGCTGCGAGAAGGCCCGTCAGCTCGCCGACGAGCGCGATGTCAGTCTCGCCGTGCATTGCGCGGACCTGACCGAGTGGGACTGGGAGGAGGACGGTTTCGATGCCGTCGTGCTGATCTACCTGCACTTCGAGCCGCCCGCACGCCGCGAGGTCTACCGCCGCGCCGCCGCCGCGCTGCGTCCCGGGGGGCTCCTGATCGTCGAGCTATTCCACCCGCGCCAGCTCGCCTACCAGAGTGGTGGTCCCAAACGGGCCGACATGCTGGTGCGCGCCAGCGACCTGTCGCAGGATCTGCCCGGGCTCGAGTGGCTGATCCTCGCCGAGGGCAAGGCCCTGCTCGACGAGGGGCCGGGTCACCAGGGGCCCGGGTTCGTCACCCACGGCGTGGGCCGCCGCGCCGGCTCCTGACCACGACGGCGCTCCCCTCCCTCTCGCGCCGCCATCCGCACGGCCTTTCCGAATGCCGCCGCTTGGCCGGGCCCTCCCGGCCATCCCCTTCGTCGTGTTCGCCCGCGAGCCGGCCGCTCAGTCCGATGGCAAACCCGCCAGGTAGTCGTCCAGCGGCATGGGCTCGGCCACGCCGTATCCCTGGTGGAAGTGCACGCCCAGTTCCTCGAGCAATTCGACCTGGCGCGGGGTTTCGACGAATTCGGCCACCACCCGGCAGCCCAGGTGATCCGCCAGCACGCGGGTGGTCTTGACCACCTCGCGGTCGAAGCTCGACTCGGCCAGTCGGCGGACGAAGCTGCCGTCGATCTTGAGTTCGTCGACCGGGTAGTGCTGCAGGTAGGAAAAGGTCGCCCGCCCGGTGCCGAAGTCGTCGATCGCGATGGCCACGCCCAGCTCGTGCAGGGCGGCGAGGTTGCGCTGGGCCCGCGCCGTGTCGCGGATCAGCATGGTCTCGGTGATTTCCAGGCAGAGGCGCTCGGCCGGCCAGTGATGGTCCTCGAGCAGCGTCTCGATCCGTGACGGCAGCCAGCCGCCGGCCAGCGAGTCGCCCGAGAGGTTGATCGCGATCTCGGTGAGATGGATGCCGGCGGTCTGGCTGTCGACGGCGGCGAGCGCGTGGTCGAGCACCCAGCGGTCGATCTTCGGCATCAGGCCGAAGTGTTCGGCGATCTCGAGGAACGTGCCGGGCGGTTCGATGCGCCCGTCCGGCGTGCGCCAGCGCAGCAATACCTCGATGCGGTGGGCGCCGGGGTCGTGCCGGTCGACGATCGGCTGGGCGAAGAGCGCGAAGCCGCCCGCCGCGGTCTCGCCGGCCAGGGCCTCGCGCAGGTTCCGGGCCCATTCCAGGGTGCGACGGTGATCCTCGATCAGGTGAATCGCCGGCTCGCGATGGTGGTGGAACGGGCGGTCGTCGCGCTCGGCGTCCTTCTGGCAGGCCATCAGCAGCACCGTGGTCAGGTGCTGGTGATCGCCGGCGGTGACGGTATCCAGCACGGCCAGTCGCACGCCCTGCCGGGCCGTCGGTAGTTGTCCCTCGCGCTCGGCGCGGTCGATCGCGGCGCGCAGGTGGGTCGCGATCATGGTTGCCCGGTCGGCCTCGCCGCGCTCGGGGACCAGCATCGCGAACAGTCCCGGTTGCAGGTGGCCGGCCGCGATCTCCGGACTGGGGCGGACCTCGCGCAGGGTCTCGCCGATCAGCCGTTCCACCCGGTGGACCTCGTCGAGCCCGATCAGCGCGGAGAGGTCGTCGACGTCGGGGATCTGCGCGCCGATCAGGGCCAGCCGGCGATGCGGCTGGCCGGGCGCGGCCAGCTCGCGCAGTCGCCGGGTCAGGCCGAGGTCGTTGTAGAGGTCGGTCACGCCGTCGCGCAGGCGGGCGGCCTTGAGGCGATGGTTGGCCAGCTCGAAGGACAGCACCGACTCGATGGCGAGAAACGCGATCAGGGTGGCAGTGAAGATGATCATCTGGCCGTTCAGGAGCGCGTTGACCTCGACCATCCCGTCCGGTCGCGTGAAGACCACGTAGTGGACCCCCACCCAGACGAGCACGAAGCCGGCGACCGCGAAGCGGGTCACCGAGGTGGGCAGCAGGTAGACGGCCAGCATGGGTACCGTCAGCGCGAGATAGGGCAGCCACTCCCGGCCCGTCCCGTCCTGCCGGCCCACCAGTAGCAGGGCGGCGAGCACCAGGAACGCGGTCAGGGTCCAGGCGGCGATCACGCCCGTGATCGGCCGGAACCGCGGCGGCCCGTGATGCCGCGTACTGGCCGTGACGACTTGCTGCACCAGCGGCGTGAACAGGAGCACCGAGGTGGCCTCGGACAGCCACAGGGCTATCACCAGCTCGGTCGCCGGCAGGCC
Organism: Guyparkeria sp. SB14A; assembly: GCF_005096345.1. Lineage (NCBI taxonomy): Bacteria > Pseudomonadati > Pseudomonadota > Gammaproteobacteria > Chromatiales > Thioalkalibacteraceae > Guyparkeria > Guyparkeria sp. SB14A. Next base: position 37,930 of record NZ_SWAW01000015.1, read on the forward strand.
GCCGCCGGCGAACTGCCACACCCCGAGCAGCGTGAACACGCTCGCGCTGGTGATCGCGATGATCGGCACGCGCAGCAGGCGCCGGGCCTGGTCCTGGTCGACCCGATTCTCGAGCAGGCGCGAGAAGCCGATCACGAACAACATCACCACCAGGAATGCCCCGGTGCCGATGACGATCTCGGGCAGGGCATCACCGCGGGCGATGTTCCAGGTTAGCGCGGCCAGGGTGAAGGCCGGGATCAGGCGCGGCCCGAGGCTGAGCACCGCCCCGTAGGCCAGGGCGTTGGCCACCCAGATGAGCGAGATCGGCAGATAGTCGGCCACGGCCGGGTAGGCCAGGCTGACCAGCCAGGCGGCCAGCCACCAGCCGACGAAGGCGAGCAGGGATTCACCCACCCGCCTTGTGATCGTCGTCGCCGTTCCTGCCGCCATCCGCCCACTCCCTGTGCACGTAAAAAGGCCCGCCTGTCGACTGATGCTAGTCGAAAGGCGGGCCCGGTAATAGCGGTGTGGTCGGGCGGGAGTCCCCGTCCGGGTTACACGTCGCGCAGCAGCTCGTTGATGCCGACCTTGGAGCGGGTCTTCTCGTCGACCTTCTTGACGATCACCGCGCAGTAGAGGCTGTACTTGCCGTCCTTGGAGGGCAGGTTGCCGGAGACGACCACCGAGCCCGCCGGGACGCGGCCGAAGTGGATCTCGCCGGTCTCACGGTCGTAGATCTTGGTCGACTGGCCGATGTAGACGCCCATCGAGATCACCGAGCCCTCCTCGACGATCACGCCCTCGACCACCTCGGAACGCGCGCCGATGAAGCAGTTGTCCTCGATGATGGTCGGGGCGGCCTGCAGCGGCTCGAGCACGCCGCCGATGCCAACGCCACCGGAAAGGTGGACGTTCTTGCCGATCTGGGCGCAGGAGCCGACGGTCGCCCAGGTGTCGACCATGGTGCCTTCGTCGACGTAGGCGCCGATGTTGGTGTAGGACGGCATCAGGACGGTGTTCTTGGCGATGAAGCTGCCGCGGCGGGCGACGGCGTTGGGTACCACGCGCATGCCGGCGGCCTCGAAGCGGGCCTGGTCCCAGTCGGCGAACTTGGTCGGCACCTTGTCGAAGTAGTTCAGGTCGCCGCCGGAGACCACCTCGTTGTTGCGCAGGCGGAACGACAGCAGCACGGCTTTTTTAAGCCACTCGTTGACCTGCCAGTCGCCGACGCCGCGGCGCTCGGCCACGCGCAGCGAGCCGTCGTCCAGGCCGGCCAGCGCGGTCTCGACCGCCTCGACGACGTCGGCCGGGGCGTTGGACGGGTTGATCTCGGCGCGGCGCTCGAAGGCCGATTCGATGGTGTCGCGAATGGAAGAGATGTCCATCGGATGCTCCTGAAATGATTTGGAAAAACGAGCGGCCGACCTCTGTGGGTCGGCCGGGAAACGGGGTAATCAACTGGTGGTTATTGTAACAACAGATTGTTGATGGGGTTGATGTCGTGCCGGTGGGATGTCCGTTTTGGGAAGCGGGAGAGGTTTCGCACGCCTGTCTCGTGGAGCGGCCAAGATCGGCCGCCTTGCCTGGCGTGCGAGCCCCTTTTCTTGCTTGCCCAAGAAAAGGGGCGAAAAGAAGGGCACCCCGGCGTCCTGGCCCTGCGGGCCTTCGAGCCCGGACGGTGTCCGGACTCGAAGCCTCGCGACCGGCGGCTGCCTTCGGGGCCGGCTCGACGTGACTTCCTGTCACGGCGAGCTTCGGAGCGACCTCCCTGTCGCTCCGACCCCGAGTCATCCACCGGTCGCGAGGCAGGACGCAAGGGGGCGTCGCCTTGCCATCTGGTGGAGTTGCCTGAATGCCGAGAGAGCGGCGGAGCTTGGAGGTCGGTTCCCAAGCTGGATCGGAGGGTCGAGCCCCTTGTGCCTTGCCTCGCGAGCGAGGGGTTGCAGGGTCGGGCTCGCATGGACGCGAGCCCGAGGTTCGCCGCGACAGGATGTCGCGTCGAACCGACCCGTCCGCAATCCCTCGTTCGCGAGGCTGATCGGCTCGGATGCAATCCGAGTCGATCAGGCCCGAAGGGCCAAGGCATCGGGGTGTCTTCTTTTCGTCGGTTTTCTTGGACAAGCAAGAAAATCGACTCGCACGCCGAGCACGGCAGTGCTCAGTGCCACGTCGGCAGACCGGCGTGCGAAACCCTGACGAGGGTTGGTCAGGTCCGCCAAGACGAATCAGTAAAGCATCGCCCGAATCCGCTCCGCCGCCTCGACGCAGTCGTCCAGCTCGGCGACCAACGCCATCCGCACGAAGCCCGCCCCGGGATTCACCCCGTCCGTCTCGCGCGAGAGAAACCGCCCGGGCAGCACGGTGACGTTCTGCTCCGCGAACAGGCGACGGGCGAAGTCGCGTTCGTCGCCGTTCACTCCGGCCCAGAGGTAGAACCCGGCATCCGGGCGGCGCACGTCGATGCCGGCGACCGGCTCGAGGATGTCGAGCACCGCGTCGAATTTCTCGCGGTAGAAGCCGCGGTTGGCGCGTACGTGGTCCTCGTCGTTCCAGGCGGTGATCGAGGCCAGTTGCGTCGGCAGGGGCAGGGCACAGCCCTGGTAGGTGCGGTAGCGCAGGAACCGCTTGAGGAGTGCCGCGTCGCCGGCGACCAGGCCCGAGCGCAGGCCCGGCAGATTGGAACGCTTGGAGAGGCTGTGGAAGACGATCACGTTCTCGAACGGCGTTTCGCCGCCGCGTTCACCGGCGACCTCGAGCAGGCCGGTGGGTGGCTCGTGCTCGCCGAAGTAGATCTCGGAGTAGCATTCGTCGGCTGCGACCACCACGTCGTGGCGCCGGGCGCGGGCCAGCAGGTCGCGATAACGCGGGGCATCGATCACCGCGCCGCTGGGGTTTCCCGGCGAGCAGACGTAGAGCAGCTGGGCGCGTTGCCAGATGGTCTCGGGGATCGCATCGAAGTCCGGCAGGAAGCCGTTTTCCGGCAGGGTCGGGTAGTAGTAGGGCTCGGCGCCGGCCAGCAGGGCGGCGCCCTCGTAGATCTGGTAGAAGGGGTTCGGCATGAGCACCACCGGCGGCTGGTCGCCGGTGTCCCGGTCGACCACCGCCTGGGCGATGGCGAACAGCGCCTCGCGGGTGCCGGCGACCGGCAGCACGTTGGTCTCGGGGTCGAGCAGCCCGTCGCCCAGTCGGAAGCGTCGTGTCAGCCAGCCGGCCATCGCCTCGCGCAGCGCGGGTTCGCCCTTGGTCGCCGGGTAGCGGGCGATTTGCGGCAGGGCCTCGCGCAGGGTGTCGAGCACGATCGCCGGTGGGGCGTGGCGCGGCTCGCCGATCGAGAGCGGGATGTGCTTGCGATCGACCGGCGGCTCGGCGCCGGCCTTGAGCTCGGCGAGTTTCTCGAAGGGGTAGGGGTGGAGTCGGTCGAGATCGGGGTTCATGCCGTAAGCCGTTCGGTTGGGTGGTGACGGGGCGAGATGCGACCGGGCATTATAGGTGGCCGATCCAATCGCTGCGAGAACCGACCCCGGAGCCTGCCATGACTGATGCCGACAATCGATCCGACACGCGTCCCGAGGTGCGGGGAGTGGATCACGTGAGCCTCATGGTTCGTGATGCCCGCCAGGCGCGCGACTTCTATACCGAGGTGCTTGGGTTGGCGGCGTTGCCGCGGCCGGACCTGGGTTTTCCGGGGGCATGGCTGTCACTGGGCGGCGGGCAGGCCCTGCACCTGCTCGAGCTGCCCAATCCCGACCCTCGCGAGGGGCGCCCGGAACATGGCGGGCGCGACCGGCATGTTGCCCTGCGCGTGGCCGAGACCGCACCGTTCGCCGAGCGACTCGAGGCGCGCGGCATGCGTTTCACCCGCTCGCGCTCGGGGCGGGATGCCCTGTTCTTCCGCGACCTGGATGGTAACGCCGTCGAATTGGTCGGTACTGGCTGATGGCCAGCGGGGTTGGTCCAGGCGGGGCGTCAGAACGGGGCGTCGAGCTCGAACACCGCCTTGGGCGCCTCCGGATGTTCCGGATCGGGAAAGGCGAGCCGCATGGCATGCAGCATCAGTCGTTCGTGGCGTCCCGCGTCGGGGTGATAGAGCGAGTCGCCCTGAATGGGGCGTCCCCGGGCCAGCAGGTGCACGCGCAGCTGGTGTGAGCGGCCGGTGATCGGTTCGAGGATTACCCGCACGGCCGCATCGCCGGTCTCGGCGATGCGGTAGCGCGTCTGCGAGGGGCGCCCGCCCTCGGGGTCGATCCGGTAGCGCGGCCGACGGTCGGGGTCCTTGCCGATCGGCAGGTCGATCAGGCCCTCGGCCGGCTCGAGCGGCGCGTCGATGAGTGCCACGTAGGTCTTGTTGACCGCCCGCGCGGCGAAGGCCTTGGAGAGGAACGAGTGCGCGCGGGCGTTGCGCGCCAGCACCAGCAGGCCCGAGGTGTCCCAGTCGAGGCGATGGACGATGCGCGCCTCGGGGAACTCGGTCTGCACGCGCGTGATCAGGCAGTCCTGCTTGTCCGGCCCGATGCCGGGTACCGACAGCATCCGCTCCGGCTTGGCTACCACCAGGAAATCGCGACGCTCGCCGATCAGCGCCCAATCCCCGGGCGGCTGGTTGGCGGGCAGGTTGTGGTCGATCGGGGTCACCTCAATGCTCCTCGTCCGCGCCGCGGCCCTTGGCCGCGTGGATCAGGGCGTCGGCGATCGCCTGCTGGTGCTCGCGGTCGTTGATCGGGTGGCCGTACTGGTCGACCACGAAGAAGGCGTCCTCGGCGCGTTCGCCCAGGGTGGCGATCCGGGCGTGCAGCAGGATCGCGCCCATGCGCCAGAGCGTGTCGGAGAGATCCGCGAGCAGGCCCGGCCGGTCCTTGGTCAGCACCTGGATCATGGTGCGCGCCCGGGCGACGTCGGCGATGAATTCCACCTCGGTATCCACGTCCAGGCTCGAGAGCTGGGCCGGGGTGCGCCGGCGGGTGACGGACAGCGCGCGCTCGGGTCGGTGGATCACCCCTTCGAGCCGTTCGTGCAGCGCCTCGATCGCGCCGGGGTCGTCGACGGCGTGCCCCTGGCGATCGAGGACGAAGAATTCCAGCAGGATCAGCTCGGACTCGGGCAGCTGTTCGCGGTTGCCCTCGCCGTCGATGGCGTTGAGCCCGCTCTCGACCACCAGCGGACGCGGGATCACCGTGATGTTGGCCGACTGGACGTTCAGGCCTTCCCGGTCGATGCCGGCGACCACGTGGGCGAACAGCGCCGGGTGGTTCTGGGCGAGGATCAGGATCTGGGTGGCCTGGTGCTGCGGGTCGTCGTTGATGGTCAGTGCCGGCAGGTCGGCATCGATCGCCACCCGCGAGTGGCGCAGGATGTTGTCGATCTCGTTTCTGAGGAAGTACTCCTCCGGCATTCCCGACAGCCAGGCGGCCAGCTTGCCGGCATCCATCCCCTCGCTCGAGCCCTGCCGATTGGCATCCCGGCGGGTCTCACGCACGATCTGCGCGGAGGAACGCACGCCCTCGGCGAAGTGCTGGTGGGTGAGTTCGAACAGGCGCTTGAGCAGGGTGTCGCGCCAGGAATTCCACAACTGCGGGTTGGTGGCGCGGATGTCGGCGACCGTCAGCAGGTAGAGGTAGTCGAGCCGTTCCGGGCTGCCGACCTGCTCGGCGAAGCGCCGGATGACCTCCGGGTCCTCGATGTCCTGGCGCTGGGCGGTGAACGAGAGCAGCAGATGCTGTTCGACCAGCCAGCCGACCAGGTCGATGTCCTCGCGGGCCAGGCCGTGGGCCCGGGCGAAGTCCCGGGCATCGAACGCGCCCAGCTCGGCGTGATCGCCGCCCCGGCCCTTGGCGATGTCGTGGAACAGGCCGGCCAGATACAGCACTTCCGGTCGCGGGATGCGGGCGAAGGCGTCCGCGGCGATCGGGTTCTCGTCGCGGTACTCGGGCAGGGCGGGCCGGCGCAGGTTGCGGATCACCAGCAGGGTGTGGGTGTCGACCGTGTAGGCGTGGAACAGGTCGAACTGCATCAGGCCGACGATCGGGCCGAAGTTGGGGATGTAGGCGGCGAGCACGCCGGTCAGGTTCATGTTGCGCAGGGCGAGGTAGACGCCGCGTTCGGCACGCAACAGGCGCATGAACAACTGCTTTGCGTGGCGGTTGGCGCGAAAGCCGGCGTCGATCACCGACAGGTTGGCGCGCAGCTGGCGGGCGGTCGCGGCGGTCATGCCCTCGAGTTCCGGGTGCTCGGCGAGCAGCAGGAACAGCTCGAGGATGGCCGTGGGCGAGCGCATGAACACCTGCGCGTCGCGGGTCTCGATCAGCCGGCCGCGGCGGATGAAGCGCGGGTTGAGCCGCTGGATCGGCTCGAGGATCTCCGGGTGCAGGCGCTCACGCCAGCGCTGGATCAGCAACTGGTTGAGGCGTTCGACCTCGATGGTGGCGCGGAAGAAACGCTGCATGAAGCGCTCGACCGCGAGGTTGCCATCCTGCTGCCCCTGGTAGCCGAACGCGCCGGCCAGGGTCTTCTGGTGGGTCAGGAGCAGCCGTTCCTCGGCGCGCTCGGCCAGGCCATGCAGGCCAATCCGGATGCGGAACAGCAGCGATTCGGCGTGCTCGAGGGCGCGGTACTCGTCGTCGCGCAGCAGTTCGGCCCGGTGCATCGCCGCCAGGTTGGGTGCCCCGTCGATGCGGTTGGCCAGCCAGCGGATGGTGTGCAGGTCGCGCAGGCCGCCCGGGCCTTCCTTGATGTGCGGCTCGATCTTGGTGCCGACGTTGTCGTGCGATTCGTAGCGCGCCTGCTGCTCGTCGAGCTTGGCGGCGAAGAACCAGGCCGGGTCGAATACCGCCTCGCTGCGGATGGCCGCATCCAGGCGCGTGACCAGTCCCTCGTCGCCGGCGATCAGCCGCATCTCGATCAGGCTGGTGTAGACGGTCGGGTCGGTGGCCGCCTCGAGGCATTCCTCGACGCTGCGCACGGCGTAGCCGATCGACAGGCCGGTGTCCCAGAGGGTGTAGAGGAACGCCTGCACTGCCTCGTCATAGGCGTGGTCGGCGGTGAGCACCATGATGTCGATGTCCGAGTGGACGAACATCTCGCCGCGGCCGTAGCCGCCGACCGCGACCAGGGCGCAGGGGGTGTCGGCGAGCTTGTCCTGCCACAGGGTCCGCAGGGCGCTGTCGACCCGGGCGGTGACCTCCTGGATGAAGCCACGGGCGCTAGCCTCGTCGGCCAGTGCCTCGGCCCAGTGGGCGTTTAGCGTTTCGAGCTGGCGGGCCAGCGGCCGGTCGGCCGGGAAGGTGGTCTGGTCGCCGAATCGACCGTCGGGCGCCGGATGCCCGCTCGATTGCCCTGTCGATTGCATGGAATCAGGCGGGCGGCAGGCTGAGGATGTCGAACCCGTCCTTGGTCACGGCGACCGTGTGTTCCCATTGCGCCGAGAGCGAGTGGTCCTTGGTGACTACCGTCCAGCCATCGCCAAGGAGCTTAATCTCCTTCTTGCCGGCGTTGATCATCGGCTCGATGGTGAAGACCATGCCTTCCTTGAGGCGCACGCCTTCCCCCGGGTTGCCGTAGTGGACCACCTGCGGGTCCTCGTGGAAGTTTCGCCCGATGCCGTGGCCGCAGTACTCGCGCACCACGGAAAAGCCGGAGGATTCCGCGTGGGTCTGGATGGCGTGGCCGATGTCGCCGAGGGTGGCGTCGGGACGGACCGTCTCGATGCCCTTCATCATCGCCTCATGGGTGACGTCGATCAGTCGCTGGGCGCGCACCGAGGGCTTGCCGACCGTGTACATCGCCGAGGTGTCGCCGTACCAGCCGTCCTTGATCACGGTGACGTCGATGTTGAGGATGTCGCCGTCGCGCAGGGTCTTGTCGCCGGGGATGCCGTGGCAAACCTGGTGGTTGAGCGAGGTACAGATCGAGGCAGGGAAGCCGTGGTAGCCGAGCGTCGCCGGCGTGCCGCCCTGGACCTCGGTGATGTGCTTGTGGGCGATCTCGTTGAGCTCGCCGGTGGTCACGCCGGCCCGCACGTGCTCGCGCAGCAGCACCAGTATCTCGGCGGCCAGCTGGCTGGCGATGCGGATCTTCTCGATTTCCTCGGGGGTCTTGATGGAGATGTTCATGACCTGGAAACGGGCTCCCCTCAATGGTGTTCGCCGCGATACGAGCGGCGCGCAAAGACGGTCAGTGTAACGAAAAACGCCCCGGCTCGCGGGGCGTCGGGGCGTGTCGGCCGAGGCGGATCAGGCCGACTCGAGCAGACCGTCGAGGGTGCGTTCGACCCGGTCGACGTCGAACACGCCGATCTTCTGGAACTTGATGCGCGCCTGGGCATCGAGGATGAAGGTCGTCGGGGTGACGCGCACCGGCCCGAAGACCTCCGCGCCGCGCCCGTCTTTGTCCTGCCAGATGGTGTAGGTCATGTCGCGCTCCTCGACCATCTTGTTGATCTGGTCGAGCGGGTCGTAGCTCATCGCCAGGCCCACGACGTTCACGCCGCGCTCGGCGTACTTGTCGTGCAGTTCCTGGATGTGCGGGATTTCCTTGACGCAGCCGGGGCAGGTGGTCGCCCAGAAGGTGATCAGGGTCGGCTTGCCCTTGATCGATGCCAGCTCGACCGGCTGGCCGTCGCGGTCCTGCACGGTCACGCCCTCCAGCGGCAGGCCGCTGTCCGACAGGCAGCCGCCCAGTCCCAGGGTCAGCAGCGCGCCGGTGCCGCCCAGCAGCAGCCGGCGGCGCGAGCGGTCGGCCGGGGCGTTGTCGGTCGCGTCCGTCGGGTGGTGATTCTCGGTCAGTGGCGTCATCTCGAACCCTCGTCTGGCCATGGGTGCACGTCGGGTGCAACAAGAAAGGACCCATCCGTGGCGCGAAAGTTTCCGCCTCGTGGCGGATGGCGTCAACGTTCGACGATCGCCTGCTCGAGCATGGCGGCGGTCATCACGCCTAGCGTGCGGGCCTGCGGCGAGCCGAGCATGCGTCGGGCCACCAGCACGCCGACGTCCTCCTCACGCATCACGCGCTGGGCCTGGGTCAGCGTGTAGCCCACCTCGACATCGGCGGCCCGGTAGAAACCGCTGATCTCGGCCGGGTCGACGAGGACCTCCTCGCGCACCTGGTCGGCCAGCGCCTCCATGTCGATGCCCGGCTCGGCCTGTTCCTCGCTGGCCGTTTCCGTGGTGTCGCTTGGCTCGACGCGCTCGCCTGCCTCGCTCGAGTCGTGGGCAGGTGAGGCCGTCGATTCCGGTGCCTCGTCGGCCCCGGCTTCGGCCTCGACTTGGACCTCGGAATCGCGGGCCGCCTGTTCGGCCTCGGCGCGGGCCTGCGCGTCGAACAGGGCCTGGTTGAAGACGTGGTCGAAGGCGGCCCTCGCCGCGGCGTACCGGATCACGCCCATCGCCTGGCGGTGCTCGTCGCGGATCACCAGCCAGGCGGGCTTTTCCTCGAGCGCCTGCTCGAAGCGGGCGAGGTTGCAGGGGCAGTTCACCTCGGCGACACGGCGCTCGATGATGCTCGAGACACCGATGTTGTCGCCGTTGAACCATAACGACGGCCCCGGCATCTGTTGGTCGTTGGCGCGCAGGATCGCGTCGTAGAGACCGGACTTGCCGAACACCATGCGGCTGACCAGGCCGGAGACGACGATGGTGATCATGGCGGGCAGGATCGCGCCGGTGTCACTGGTCAGTTCCAGTACCGCGGCCAGGGCGGCCAGCGGCGCCTGGAGCGTGGCGCCCATCATCGCGCCCATGCCCAGTACCGTGTAGAAGGCCACGTCGTTCAGCGGGATCTGGTCGAGCCGGTAGAGCAGGCTGCCGAGCGTCCCGCCGACCACGGCGCCGATCATCAGCACCGGGGCGATGGTGCCGATCGGCAGGCCGAGACCCACGGTCACGCTGGCCAGCAGCCACTTGGCCACCGCGATGATCAACAGGGCGCCCAGGGTCAGCTCGGCGGCGGCGACCAGGTCCGTGGTGTCGTGGCCGATGCCCAGGATTTCCGGCACCCAGAAGCCGATGATGCCGGTGGCCACGCCCGCGGCGGTGAAGCGCGCCCAGACCGGCCAGTCCCAGCTGCGGGCGATGGTGCCCTCGACGATCTGGATATAGCCGGCGGCCATCGCGCCGATGATCAGTCCCAATGCCAGCAGCGTGGGCACCTCCCAGAACGACATCTGGTGGTGGATCTCGATGGTGAACAGGGTTTCCGGCCCGAAGACGGTCGTGGCCAGCAGGGCGCCCATCGAGGAGGCGAGGATCACCGGCAGGAAGCTCGCCAGCGTGTACTGCTTGATTACCACCTCGAGGGCGAAGATTACGCCGGCCAATGGGGTGTTGAAGGCCGCCGAGATCGCCGCGGCCACCCCGCAACCCGAGAGCGTGCGCACGCTGTTGTTCGGCAGCCCCAGGCTGTGGCCCAGCAGGCTGCCGGAGAAGGCGCCCAGGTGGATGCCGGGGCCTTCCCGCCCACCGGTCAGGCCGATCAGCAGGCCCCAGATGCCGGCGACGAACTGCACCACGGCGTTCTGCCAGGGCATGTCGGCGCCGAAACGGTGAAAGCGGATGATGACGTGGCCGACGCCGACGTTGCGCATGCCGAACGGCAAGAGGTGGAAGGCAAGGCCGAGGACCAGTGCGCCGAGGATCGGCAGCAGCAGTCGCCATTCGGCCGGGAGAGACTCGTAGCGCTCCGCGCCCGGGAGTCCCAGCCCGTAGACCTGCAGCCCCTCGAGTGCCAGCCGGAAGGCGACCACCAGCAGGGCGGCCAGCAACCCGGCGATCAGGCCGAGCAGGGTGACCTGCAACAGGGCATCCGGTTGGGCCAGGCGCAGCCGCAGACGCTCGATGAACCGGTTCAGCGGGCGGCCGAACCAGTCCTGGATGCGGGCGAGCAAAGCGGTCACGGGCCGGGCCTCCCGGGGAAAGAAGAAATGCGGTGAGCGGGCTCCCGCGCTGGATGGTCCGCAGCGACGGCCCTGCTAATATGCCACGATTGTCGACCGGGTTCGAACGCCGCCTGCCGCGGCGGCGTTGCCCGGGTATCCACGCGAGAGGAGTCGAGTCGAAGACATGAAGAAGATCGGAATCGTCGGGGGCACCGGCTACACCGGTGTCGAGCTGATGCGCCTGCTGGCCCACCACCCGGAGGTCGAGGTGGTGGCGATGACTTCGCGTGGCGAGGCCGGTCGCCGCGTCGATGACCTCTACCCCAGCCTGCGTGGGCACACGGATCTCGTCTTCAGCGAGCCGGGCGAGGCGGATCTGGCCGGTTGCGACCTGGTGTTCTTCGCTACGCCCAACGGTATCGCCATGCAGGAGGCGCCGGCCTTGCTCGAGCAGGGGGTACGGGTGATCGATCTTGCCGCCGACTATCGCCTCAAGGACCTCGATGTCTGGTCGCGCTGGTACGGCATGGAGCATGCCTCGCCCGACTGGGTCGAGCAGGCCGTCTACGGGCTGCCGGAGCTCTACCGCGACGAGATCCGGGGCGCCCAGCTGGTCGCCAATCCCGGTTGCCACGTCACCGCCACCACGCTGGCCGTGTTGCCGCTGATGGGGCTGGAGTGGGTCGATCACGAGCGGATCGTCGCGGACACCAAGTCGGGCGCCAGCGGTGCCGGGCGCTCGGCGGCCGTGCACACCCTGATGGCCGAGGCCGGTGAGAGCGTGCGCACCTACGCCGCCGCCGGTCACCGCCACCAGCCGGAGATTCGCCAGACCCTGACCACCATCGCCGAGCGCGAGATCGGGCTGACCTTCGTGCCGCACCTGGTGCCGATGGTCCGCGGGATCGAGTCGACCGTCTACCTGCCGCTCGTCGGCGAGCCGGGCGAGAACGTGCAGCGCCTCTACGAGCGCTACTACGCCGAGGAGCCGTTCGTCGACGTGATGCCGCCGAACAGCCACCCGGAAACGCGCAGCGTGCGCGGCAACAATATCTGCCGCATGGCCGTGCACCGGCCGCTCGACGGCCCCATGCTCGTGGTCTCCAGCGTGATCGACAACCTGGTCAAGGGCGCGGCCGGGCAGGCGGTGCAGAACATGAACCTGATGCTCGGCTGCGACGAGTCGGCTGGGCTGGAGCTGGTTGCCCTCTCCCCTTGAGCGGGTTGGGCGGCTCGCGTGCATTCGCCAATGGTCTGATAGACTGTGAGTTTGCCGCTTGGCACAGCATTTCTGCCGGGCGGACGCGCAATCGATTGAGGTGAACGCGATGGTTGACGCAACCGACACCATGGTCGCCGAGCCGGCCACCGAGGCAACGCCGCTGGTCTTTACCGAGAACGCGGCGAACAAGGTTCAGTCGCTGATCGAGGAAGAGGGCAACCCGGATCTCAAGCTGCGCGTGTTCATCACGGGCGGTGGTTGCTCCGGTTTCCAGTACGGTTTCATGTTCGAGGAGACCGCTCAGCCGGACGACACGGCCGTGGAGCGTTCGGGCGTGACCCTGCTGGTCGACCCGATGAGCATTCAGTACCTCGAAGGTGCCGAGATCGACTACAAGGAAGACGTCTCCGGCGCGCAGTTCGTGATTCGCAACCCCAACGCCGCGACCACCTGCGGCTGCGGATCGTCGTTCTCGATCTGATTTGGTGATGTCGATACGCGGGCGGTTGCCCGCGTGTCGCGTTTGTCAGGGTTACTACAAGGCGTTGTCGATGGATTTCGTACCGGGTTTGCAGGGTGTGCCGGCGGCGCAGTCTGCCATTTCGTATCTGGATGGTCAGGCCGGGCTCCTGACCTATCGTGGCTATCGCATCGTGGATCTGGCTCGCCAGAGCACGTTCGAGGAAACCGCGTGGGTGCTGATCCACGGGGATCTGCCCACCGCGCTCGAGCTCGCGGAATTCGACGCCGAGCTGCGTCGCAACCGCCGCGTGAAGTACAACGTGCGCGACATCATGAAGTTCCTGCCCATCGACGGGCACCCCATGGAGGCGCTGCAGACCTGCGTCGCCAGCCTCGGCATGTTCTACCCGGGCCAGGAGCGCATGACGGCCAACGGCGTCAACGCCGATTCCGAGTTCGTCGAGCAGATGATCGTCAAGATCCTCTCGAGCATGTCGACGCTGGTGGCCATGTGGGAGCACATCCGCAAGGGTGACGACCCGGTCGCCCCGCGCGCCGATCTCTCCTACGCGGAGAACTTCCTGTACATGATGACCGAGCGCGAGCCCGACCCGATCGAGGCGCGCATCATGGACGCCTGCCTGATCCTGCACGCCGAGCACACGCTCAATGCCTCGACCTTCGCCTCGCTGGTCTGCGGTTCGACACTTGCGCCGCCCAACCTGGTGGTGGCCTCGGCGATCGGTACGCTGGCCGGCCCGCTGCACGGCGGTGCCAACCAGCGCGTGCTGGCGATGCTTGACGAGATCGGCTCGGTCGAGAATGTCACCCCGTGGTTGGAGGAGAAGCTGGCCAACAAGGAGGTGATCTGGGGTTTCGGTCACCGCGAGTACAAGGTCAAGGACCCGCGTGCCGACATCCTGCAGGGGCTGCTCGAGCAGCTGCGCGAGCACCGCGGTGGTCAGCTGTCGCCGCTCTACGAGATCGCCCGCGAACTCGAGGCCCAGGCCGCCGAGCACCTGGCCGGCAAGGGCGTCTACCCGAACGTCGATTTCTATTCCGGGCTGCTGTACGCCGAGCTTGGTATCCCGCGCGACCAGTTCACGCCGATCTTCGCGATTTCGCGTACCGCCGGCTGGCTGGCGCACTGGAAGGAGCAGATCGCGAACAACCGCATCTACCGCCCCACCCAGGTCTACGTCGGCGAAAGCCCGCGCGACTACCGTCCGATCGGCGCCCGCTGATCGGCAGGCCCCGCCATCAGGCGGGGTAGATCCCACCCAGTATCCGCGGCCCGTCCGCCCCCGTGACGCTGGGGGCATTGCCGGGCTGCCCGGCGAGCAGTTGCCGGGCGAGCCAGGCAAAGGCCGCGCCCTCGACGCATTCCGGCGCAATCCCCAGCGCCGCGCTGCTCTCCACCGTGGTCCCGAGGCGCTCGCGTAGCCGCGCGACCAGTTGCTGGTTGTAGGCACCGCCACCGCACAGGGTGACCGGCATGGACGGACGCTCCCCGAGCCATGGCGCGATCGCCTCGGCGAGGCTTTCCACGGTCAGTTCCAGCAGGGTCGCCTGCACGTCTCCGGCCGGCAGGGCCGCGAGGCGCTCACCCCCGCGAGCGCCCAGCCAATCGAGGTGGAAGTGTTCCGGGCCGGTCGATTTCGGGGCCGCTGCGGCGAAGAAGGGATCGGCGAGCAGGGTCTCGAGCAGGGTCTCGTCGACCTGCCCACTGGCCGCCCAGCGTCCGTTGTGATCGAAGGAGCTGCCCCGGTGGAGGGCATGCCAGGCATCCATCAGGGTATTGGCCGGGCCGGTGTCGAAACCGAGGGGGGCTTGGTCGGGCAGGAGGATCGAGGCATTGGCGATCCCGCCGAGGTTGACCACGACCCGCCCCTCGGGACCGGGCGGGAACAGGGCGGCATGCGCCGGCGGGGCCAGCGGGGCGCCCTGCCCGCCGGCGGCCATGTCGCGGCGGCGGAAATCGGCGGCCACGGTGATGCCGGTCAGCTCGGCGATGCGGCTGGGGTCGCCCAGTTGCAGGGTAAAGGCCTGATCACGCCAGTCCGGACGGTGACGCACGGTTTGGCCATGCGAGCCGATGGCTCGAACCGAGGTGGCCGCGACCCCCGCCTGGTCCAGCAGACGGGCCGCACCGGTCGCCGTGGTCTCGGCAAGGCGACGATCCGCCATGCCGAACAGGTCGATGGCATCGACCGCCGGTGATTCGCTTGGTTCCTGTCTTTCCCCGCGGGCCAGCTGTGTCAGCTGGGCGGTCAAGGTGGCGCCCAGTGGCTCCTGGTGGTGCGCGATCAGGCGTGGCGGGGTGGCGGAGAAATCGCAGAGGCACAGGTCCAGCGCGTCGATGCTGGTGCCGGTCATCGCGCCGATAAACAGCTCGCTGCCGTCATCGGACCGGTTGCGGTTCGGGTCAGTCGTCACGTGCGTCGCGAGTGGCCTCGTTCTGGGCCAGGTGCACCGGCTGCTCTCCGTCGACGTCGATCTCGATGCGGGCCAGCTCCTCGAGGGAGCCGCGCGTGCGCGCGATGAAGTCCTTGCGGTGCTCGGAGGCGATGGGGTTGGCCTCCGGCAGGTCGACCTTGAGGGGGTCGAGGGCCTTGCCATGCACCTTGAACTCGTAGTGGAGGTGCGGGCCGGTGGCGGCGCCCGTCATGCCGACAAAGCCAATGGTTGCGCCCTTGTCGACGCTGACGCCCCGCTTGAGGTTGCCCTTGAAGCCGGACAAGTGGGCGTAGAGGGTTTCGTGCTTGGCGTCGTGGCGCACCTGCACGACCTTGCCGTAGCCGTGCTTCCAGCCGACGAAGGTCACGCGCCCGGAGGCGGCCGACTTCACCGGCGTGCCCGTCGGCGCGGCGAGATCGACGCCGTTGTGCGGCCGGACCGTGTTGTGAATCGGGTGCAGTCGCTTGGGGTTGAAGTTCGAGCTGATGCGCGAGAACTCGACCGGGTAGCGCAGGAAGCCACGCTCGAGGCTGCTGCCATCGGGCTCGTAGTAGCCGGTGGTGCCGTCGGGCGAGGTGTAGCGCACGGCCTGGACCTTTTCGCCGCGGTTGGTGAATTCGGCGGCCACGATATGGCCGGTACCGAGGCGCTCTCCATCGCGTTCGCGCACCTCGTAGATCAGGCGGAACTGGTCGCCGTCGCGGACGTCCCGCAGGAAGTCCACCTTCCAGCCGAAGACCTCGGCCAGCTGCATGATCTGCGCCGGGGGCACGCCCGTGGCGATCGCGGACTGGTAGAGCGACCCCTTGATCGTGCCGCCGGCGGAAACGAGGCGCGTCTCGCTGGGCAGGTCGGTGATCTCGGCCACCAGCTGGTCACCGTCCCGGCGGAAAATCGAGAGCTCGCTCTCGCTGCTGAGGTCGTACTTGAGGCCGGCAAACTGCTCGGCGTCATCGGTGATCAGCACGAGCTTGTCGCCGGGGCGGATGCGTTCGAGTCGGCGGGCTTCGTCACCCAGGTCGAGCACCTTGAGCACGTCGCTGTAACCGAGGCCGGCCTTCTCGAAGATGGTCGACAAGGTGTCGCCGGAGTCCACCGTGATGGTCGTTTCCTCCAGCGACGGGGTGGCCGCCTGTTCCCCGGTGTCAGTGGCGGGGGGCTCGTCGCGATCACCAACCGCGGCGCGATTGGATTCCGGCGTCTCGATCGCCTGAAGGGATTCCTTCTGGCCGGGGATGTGGAAGTTCGGTCGGCTGTCGAGGCTGACCGAGCGGGCGAAGGCCGGCGGTCGGTCGGTCGTGCTGCCCGCGGTGCGTGGCGTGGTGTCGACCGGCGTGCTCTTGCTCGTGGACTCCGGTGTGTCGATCGCCTCGAGTGTCAGCGGGATCTCGTCGGACTGGGTTGTCGCCGAGTCGCCGGCGTTCGTGTCTTTCGACGCCTGACCGGGAAGCAGTTGCCAGACGACGGCGCCGAGCGCGAACACGCCCAGGCCGACCAGGAGGGTGCGCCGAATCAGGCGAGTGGGCCTGCGCTTTTGCTTGAATAGAGGGCGCTGTTGCATCGATGTATAAACCTGGCAGAAAAATATGGTGTAAAACCGGTAACATAACCGCCTTTCTGCAGCCATTCAACGTAATTCTTGGAAGGGTGAACCGTGTCTCAGGAGCAAGCGCAGATGCTGGCGGAGTTGTGTCGGGGGACCGACGAGGTGCTGGTCCGCGAGGAACTGGTGGAGCGGCTGGCCGAGGGTCGGCCGCTGCGGATCAAGGCCGGCTTTGATCCGACCGCCCCGGATCTCCACCTCGGCCACACGGTGCTGATCAACAAGCTGCGCCAGTTTCAGGAGCGCGGGCACGAGGTCATCTTCCTGATCGGCGATTTCACCGGCATGATCGGCGACCCGACCGGCAAGAACGCCACCCGTCCGACCTTGACGCCCGAGGCGGTGCGCGAAAACGCCCGCACCTACGAGCGCCAGATCTTCCGCATCCTCGATCCGGACAAGACGCGCATCGTCTTCAACTCCGAGTGGATGGGCAAGAAGAGCGCCGCCGACCTGATCCAGCTGGCCAGCCGCTACACGGTCGCCCGGATGCTCGAGCGCGACGACTTCTCCAAGCGTTACCGCGAGAACCGGTCGATCGCGGTCCACGAGTTCCTCTACCCGCTGGTGCAGGGGTATGACTCGGTGGAGCTCGAGGCCGACGTCGAACTCGGCGGGACCGATCAGAAGTTCAACCTGCTGGTCGGGCGCGAGCTGCAGAAGCAGTACGGCCAGAAACCCCAGGTCGTCATGACCGTGCCGATCCTGGAGGGGCTGGATGGCGTCAACAAGATGTCCAAGTCGCTCAACAACTACATCGGGATCGAGGAGCCGGCCGACGAGCAGTTCGGCAAGTTGATGTCGATTTCCGATGACCTGATGTGGCGGTACTTCGAGTTGCTGTCGTTCCGTCCCCTTGAAGAGATCGCGCGCCTGCGCGAGGAGATGGCGGGCGGGCGCAACCCCCGCGACATCAAGTTCGAGCTGGCGATCGAGCTGGTCGACCGGTTTCACGGCCAGGGCGCGGGCGAGAAGGCACGCGATGCGTTCGTGGCCCGTTTCCAGAAAAAGCAGCTGCCGGACGACATGCCCGAGGTGCATCTCGAGTCCGGGGTCGCGATCGTCGAGGCGCTCAACCGCGCCGGGCTGATCCAGTCGAATTCCGAGGGGTTCCGTCACATCAAGGCGGGCGCAGTGAAGATCGACGGTGAGCGGGTCGATGATCGCGGGCTGGTTCTGCCGGATGGCGAGTCGGTTGTCCAGGTGGGCAAGCGCCGGCTAGCAAAAATCATCGTCGCGGGGGGTTGACGCCCCCGCCAAAGCGCGTAAGATGCGCTCCTCCTTACGGGGCACAGGCAACGCCGCCGCCCCGAAAAACAGCCCCGACGAAATGAGAAAAAACACTTGACGGGCGCTGCAGCGAGCGTAAAATCCTCGCTCCTCTCGACGGAAACGCCGCTCGAGAGGGTCGCAAAAAAGAGTTCAAACGAACCCTTGACAGGCGACACAGGAGCCGTAAGATACGCGCTCCTTTCGGCGACGAGCCGACACTGACCGGACGGGTTGGTGAAGATCTTTAAGAAAGAGCAGAGATAATTTGTGTGGGTGCTTGTTGGCCCGG
>NZ_SWAW01000016.1:0-55510 GCF_005096345.1 Guyparkeria sp. SB14A
CAGGCGCGGATTTCTCCATCGAGGCCCGGAGCACTGAACCGCTCCACGAGGAGGCCGAATAGATTGACGCAACCTGATTATCCACCACCCCACCGGGGGCTTGCGATCGGGGAGCAGGCCATAGATGTGTGTGGAACAAAAAATGCTTTGGGGAAGTTGTCCGACTTCGTTCGGGCTCGGTTACGCGACAGGCCGTCCGCCACGAGCGGTAAATTCCAATATCGAGTCAGACGCCCGCGAACCTCGGGCGACTGAAAGCCATCAACGTTGAAGGAGGGCGCGTCCACGCGCGTTCCTGGTGTTGATCGACTGGTCAGCACGCGGCTACCCGCCTTGTGGTTGGGCGCATGATGGCTTTTCTCGAGTCGCTGGGTTCCAGGGTGGTGAAGAAACACGAACGCCATTGGAGCCAGTCATGCACCCTTCTCTTCCCCGACGAACCCGCGGGTTCACGTTGATCGAGCTGATGATCGTGGTCGCGATCATCGGCATCCTCGCGTCCATCGCCACGTTTGCCTACCGTGACTACTTGGTGCGCAGCCAGGTGTCCGAAGGCATCACGTTGGCAACCAGTGCCCAGCGTGCGTTGGCGGAGTTCTATGCCGAGCGTGCTCGGCTGCCTTCCAGTAACGCATCGGCGGGGCTGGCGCAGAGCACCTCCATTGTCGGTAGTTACGTTGAGCGTGTCGAGGTGCAGAATAGTGGGGACATCGTTGTGCGCTACGGGAATAACGCCAATACCGTGATTGCCGGTCAGGCCAACGAATGCACCTTCTCGCCGGTGACCTCCGCGCCTGGCAGCATTCGCTGGGATGCATCATGTGGATTCCCAGAGAAATACCTGCCGCAATCCTATCGGGATTGATTGTCAATATCTGACGCTCTGCCTTGTCGACTGTGGGCAAGTAATGACGGGGAGTGAGGGTTGGATATACACGGTGTGGCGTGCGGCCCAGTGCTGTCACAGTTTTGGTATGCAGCTTGTCACAATGAGCAACTACTGGCATGCGCCTTGCTCTGTTACTATCGCCATGGGCCAGGAGGCCCGGTTGATCAACCTCTCCAAAGGAGAACTGACTGATGATGAAGCAAATGAACAAGCAGGTTCAGAAGGGTTTCACCCTGATTGAACTGATGATCGTGGTCGCGATCATCGGCATCCTCGCCGCAATTGCCATTCCGGCTTACCAGGATTACACGATCCGTGCTCAAGTTTCGGAAGGGATGAGCTTGAGTTCGGGAGCAAAGACGGCTGTCGCTGAATTCTATAATCAGCGCGGTTCGTTCCCCACGAGTAATGCCTCTGCGGGGCTTTCTACCGCAGCGAGCATCTCCGGGGAATATGTAAGCCAAGTTAACGTTGCTCAAGGTGGTACAGCCGGGCTCATCGGTGCAACCTTTAACACCGGTAATGAAAACACCAACATCACCGGAGATATCCTTCTGATCTCCGCGATTGATCAAGGTGGTTCGATTTCGTGGACCTGCAAGTCCACCACTCTGGCAGATAAGTACATTCCGGCCAGCTGCCGATAATTTTTCGGTCAGTTAACGTTCAAAAACACCCCGCTAGGCGGGGTGTTTTTTTGATGGTTATTTTCATGTCCAAGATTCGTGGCAGTCTTTTTCTGTTGGCATGTTTCAGTATTGTTGTTCTCATATACATGCCGGGGCTAAGTGGTGGCTTTGTTCTCGATGATTTCCCCAATCTGGTCGATAACCAGGGTTCAGATATTAATTCGTTGACGTTTTCAGAGTTGTTTCGTGCTTCCTTAGCGGGGAATGCCGGTCCCCTTAAGAGGCCGGTTGCGATGCTTACTCTGTCGATAGAACGTTATTTTTTTGGGCTCGACCCCTTCCCAATGAAGGTAACTAACCTTGTCATCCACCTTGGCAATGGCCTACTGATTTTCCTGTTGCTTTCGCGTTTGGTTGCTTTGCCGTCCGTCCGTCCGGTTCTAGTCGCCCCAGGAACGCTCGCGTTACTGGTCGCTTTAGCCTGGCTGGTTGCGCCTATCAATCTCACGGGTGTGCTGTACGTGATACAGCGCATGGAAAGTCTGTCAACGTTCTTTATGCTTGCTGGGTTGCTAGCTTACCTGTCGGGGCGGGTCCGTTTGGAGGCTGGCCGGGGTGGTGCATTGCCCCTGATGTGGGGTGGGCTGATTCTTGGCGGCATGCTGGGAGTGCTTTCCAAGGAAAGCGCTGTCATGCTCCCGGTCTACGCCCTATTGATCGAGTGGCTCTTTTTTGGTTTCGGCAAGCCGGGCAGTTCTGCGCGAGGCGCAGTCGTTCGATTATTCGTCATTCTTCTCGTAGTTCCGGGTCTTATCGGATTGGCGTGGTTGCTGCCGAGGGTCTTTGCGGATCCGGAGTTCGCCAACCGTCCATTCGATGTTTTCGATCGACTCTGGACGGAAGCGCGTGTGCTGTGGCACTACCTAGCGTGGATCATCGCGCCAAACTCGGGGGCGTTGAGTCTCTATCACGATGCGTTTCCCATATCCCGGGGGGCGCTGACGCCGTGGACCACCTTGCCCGCCGTGCTGGGCTTAATGGTGCTAACTATCGGAGCCGTGCGCATGCGGCACCGGTTCCGTCTCGCAGCCTTCGGCGTGTTGTTGTTCTTTGTGATGCACCTGCTGGTTTCGACGGTGCTCAATTTGGAATTGGTCTATGAGCATCGCAACTACCTTGGGTCGATGGGCATCCTATTGGCGGCTTTTGCGTTGCTGCTCGATGGTCGGGTGACGGAGCTGGTACTCGCGCGCCGTTTCGCGGTTGCAGCACTGATTGCTCTTTATGGCTTTCTTAGCTTCCTACGCGCGAGCGAATGGAGCGATCCAGTGCAGCTTGCCTATTTCGAGGCCACGCGGCAGGTGGACTCGCCGCGTGCGCAATACGGTCTGGGTTTGGAGCTGACACGCTTGTCTCCGCCACCCGATTCGCCAACCTTTTCCATTGCCATGAATACCTGGCGCGAGGCGGCGGTTTTGCCAAACACGACATTGCTGCCCTGGCACGGGCTGATCTATGAACATGCGCGTCATGGTTTGCCCATCGATTCGGCATGGTGGGAGGGTGTGCGAGAGTATGTGAGGACGAGGCCACTGTCGGCGCAGGATCGAACTGCTCTCTACACCTTGATCGATGCGCGGACGAACCGCGACATTCTGATTCCGATCGAGCCATTACGCGAGGTCATCGAGGCCGCGCGTGAGGCCAATCCGAATCACGCGCTGTTGATGACCCTGCACGCCAATTTCCTGTTGAATGTGGTCGGTGAAGCTCGCGCCGCAGAGCCGCTGCTTTACGAGGCGGTGGCGCGAAAACCAGAGGACCCGGCCGTGTGGCGGAACCTCATCACCTTCCAGCTGGCCGTCGGCCAACTCGACCGTGCGGCTGCGAGCATTGACCGGCTTGAGGCGATAAACCGTCTCGGGCTGGAAAGTGAGACCATCGCGCGGTTCCGCGCCGAACTGGCCCAGCGCCGGGCGGCTGCTGAGGAGAGGGGGTGATGCGCTCGAAGTCCTGGCTGGCCCACCCGATCACGGCGGTATTGTTCCTACTGGCAGCGGCCTGGTGCGTCTACTGGCCGGGCCTGGTTGGAGGGTTCCTGTTCGACGATCACAGTAACCTCGCCTTATTGGGCATGTATGGCGTGGTCGATGACTGGCAAACGTTTTGGCTGTATCTGTTCTCGGGCTTCTCCGGACCGACGGGACGCCCGGTTTCCCACCTGTCGTTCCTGATCGATGCCAACCACTGGCCGGCCGACCCGTGGCCGTTCAAGCGCACCAACGTGCTGATCCATCTGGCAACGGGTGTGCTGCTGTTTGGCCTGATGCGATCGCTCCTGCTCGCCTTGGGGCAGTCGGCGGCGCGTGCCGGCTGGGTAGCTGTCGTTGCCATGGGGCTGTGGTTGCTCCATCCCTTTTGGGTGTCAACCACACTCTACGTGGTTCAGCGGATGGCCCAGCTGGCCGCCTTGTTTTCCGTGGCCGGCCTGTGGCTCTGGGTCGAATGGCGCCGTCGGTGTCCGCCTCAGGCGAATTGGCGGGCATGGACGGTCGCGATCGTGGCGGTGTGGGGCTTCGGCCTGCTGGCCGTGCTTTCCAAGGAGAATGGCGCGTTGCTGCCGGCCCTGGTGCTGGTGCTGGAAGTCACCATTCTGGCCGCCATGGATCGGAGGCTCGGTCAACAGCCCGGGCGTGGCTTCCGTTGGCTTCGGTGGATCGTGCTGGGGCTGCCGCTCGCGCTCCTGGCGCTGTATGTCGCCCGGTCGGTGCCGGCCCTGCTGGTTGGCGAGTCGGGCAACCGCGACTTCACGCCCTTCGAGCGCCTGCTCACCCAGGGACGCATCCTCTGGGATTACGTGTTCCATATTCTGTTGCCGCGCCCCTACCCGGGCGGGCTGTTCAACGACGACATCCGCCTGTCGACCGACCCCTTTACCCCGTGGATAACGGCCCTGGCCTGGGTGGCGTGGATCGCGTTGGTCGCCTGGGCAATCCGGGTGCGTCGGGGACACCCCTTCGTGGCGGCGGCAGTGCTCTTCTTTCTCGCCGGGCATCTCCTGGAATCCACCTTCATCCAGCTGGAACTCTACTTCGAGCATCGCAGCTACCTGCCGGCGATGCTGCTCGGTCTGCCGCTGGCTCTGTGGTGGTTGACCCGCGCCCCGGTTCCGAAAGACATTCGTATCGCCGTCCCGGTGGGCGTGCTGCTGTTGCTGGCCGCGATGACCTTCATGCGTGCCGATCTGTGGTCGAGCCCCTACCTGCAGGCACTCAAGTGGGCGAAGGTGAACCTCGAGTCGCCCCGAGCACAGCACCACTTGGCAAATTTCTGGTGGGAGACGGGCAACGTCGCCGAGGCGGTGCGCCTGAACGACCGCGCGATTGCACTTGATCCTGACGGTCTGCCCTGGCGCATGACTCGAGTGATGTATGCCTGCCGGGACGAGTCGCTCGCCGGTTCGCCGGAGCGAGCGATCGACGCGGTCGTGCAGGCCCTTGGCCATGCCCCGCGCGTCGGCGCCGTGGCGGCACAACAGACGGAGACGTTGCTCGATTACCTGATGAGCGGCGATTGCGGGGAATGGAGCCGGCCCGAAGCTATTCTGGCCCTGATGGACCGACTGACGGCAGAGCGTGACATGGACGGTGGTCGACTGGAGCGACTGCTCTGGCAGCGAGGCGCGCTTTTGCACCTGCGTCGGAACGAGCCGCGGCAAGCCGCCGAAAACTTGCGCCACCTAGTCGCAGCGACAGACGACCGGGGCGTCGCGCTGCGCTCGGCGGCCATGCTCGCGAGTCACGGACACTACCGCCTGGCGCTGGACCTGTTGGAGGATGACTGGCCGGAAGGACGTGCCGGTGGCCGCCTTTCGATCGATCGGGTCCGGCACTGGTACATCGAGCGCACAGGCTACTACCAGCAGGAACGCGAGCACCTCGAGGCCCTGATACGTGAGGATGAGACGAATGAACGAGACCGAGTCCCGCGTCTTCCAGCTCTTCCTTAGCCGACCGGGCTCTGTCCGGCAATCCGACGTCGGGCCTTGGAAAACCGTCGCCCCAAGTCAAGGAAGGCTGTTCGCTGGCGCCCGCTTTGCGTTCTGCGAGCTGGTCGCACGACAGGTTTTTCGGGGGTTCCTCCGGTATGCTTCCGGTTCGGGAATCAGATCACAAGGATGACATGACACAGCCCCTGACAAACGCTACCGACGACATCACGCTGTCGATTGTGCTGCCGGCCAAGAACGAATCACAGGCCGTTGGCGGCACGGTCGAAAAGCTCCGAGCACTTTATCCGGACGCGGAAATTCTGGTCGTGAACGACGGCTCGACCGACGATACCGGCTCCGTTTCGGAGGCCGCCGGCGCGACCGTGATCTGGCAGCCCTATAGCATGGGCAATGGCGCGGCCATCAAGGCTGGGGCGCGTGATGCGACCGGCAAGGTGATCGTGTTCATGGACGCCGATGGGCAGCACGACCCAGCAGATATCCCACGCTTGCTAGAACGGCTGGAGCAGGGCTTCGACATGGTCGTCGGCGCGCGCGGCAATGATTCGCAGGCCAGTGTCGGGCGCGGCGTAGCGAACCGTTTCTACAATCGGTTGGCTTCGTGGATGGTCGGGCAACGCATACAGGATCTCACCTCCGGATTCCGTGCCGTGAAGGCCGACAAGTTCCGCGAGTTCCTGCATCTGCTACCAAACGGCTTTTCCTATCCGACCACTACGACCATGGCATTCTTCCGCGCGGGCTATCCCGTGGCTTACGAGCCAATTGTCGCAGCCAAGCGGATCGGGAAGAGCCATATTCGTCTTTTCCGGGATGGCATCCGTTTTCTGTTGATCATCTTCAAGATCGGCACGTTGTATTCTCCCTTGAAGCTATTCTTGCCGATTGCGTTCGCCCACTTCCTCCTGGGGTTCGGCTACTACCTCTACACGTTCACCGTGGACCATCGCCTGTCCAGCATCACCATCTTTCTATGGTCGGCATCCGTGACCATTTTCTTGATCGGGTTGGTCTCGGAGCAGATCACACAGCTGATGTATAAGAAATGAATTGCTGGACGAAGTTGGGTGTCTGTGCACCCGTCGGTTTTTCTCGTGACGCTCGTCGGTAGCCGGAATGCTGCAAAACTTGCCGAATCCACCTCGACTCATCGCGATCATCGGGACTCGAGCCCAGACCATCAAGATGGCGCCGCTGCTAGTCGAGCTCGAACGACGGGACGAGCCATATCGGTTGTTGCTGACTGGACAGCACCACGAAACGATCGATTCACTTCTGGATGAGTTCGGCGTAACCACTCGACGGGAGCGGGTCTATGCCGGCCCTGAAGTGAAGGGAATTACCCAGGCCGGTATCTGGATGTTGCGCACCGCTTGGCGGCTATGGCTTGAGCGTAGTAAGTGGGCGCCAAGACCACGGGGGGGGCAACATCGTCCTGGCTCACGGAGACACCTTCACGACCTTGCTTGCCGCGACAGTGGGGCGCCTGGTTGGCTGCCAGATCGCGCATGTGGAGGCCGGTTTGCGTTCGTTCGACTGGCGTCATCCGTTTCCTGAAGAGCTCACCCGTATTGTCGTCAGTCGACTGGCCGGTATCGCCTACTGTCCCGGCGCTTGGGCCTGTGGCAATCTCAAACCCGGCAGGGTCGGTGTGGTGAACACGAACGCCAATACCATACTTGACGCCCTGCGCTATGCAGTAACCAAGCCTGCGCCACCGCGTATTCGAATGGACAAGTCGTATGCCGTTGTCTCGGTTCATCGTTTCGAGAACCTCCAGTCGAACGAACGGATGGGCATCATCATCGACACCATCGAGCAGCTATCCAAACGGGTATGCGTGGTGCTGGTGTTGCACCCGACGACGCGCAAGCGTCTCGAGGAAACGGGCGAGATGGAACGTCTCGCTAGCGTTACCAGTATCGAGATGAAACCTCGCATGACCTATGTGCCTTTCATGCAATTGGTGAGCGGTGCCCGGCTGGTAATTACCGATGGTGGAAGCAATCAGGAAGAGCTGTCTTATCTGGGTGTTCCCACGCTGCTCATGCGCATGGCGACCGAACGGCAAGAAGGGCTGGGTAGCAACGTGGTGTTGAGTCGATTCGATTCTGAGCGGATTCGAGAAAGTCTAGCCATGGTCGACCGTCCGGCAAAGATCAGCTCCACGAGCGAATTGCCGGCAGATTCGCCAGTTAATGTGATAGTGGATGATTTGCAACGACGGCTCAGATATTCAAGAGAAGCGAAAATCCGTCAATCACCTACCGCTCACCATGAAAATTAATCGGCGCAATCCGTGGCACTGGGTGATGCTGGGTGTCTTCGGGGCCAACGTGGCCCTGGCTCTTCTGCTGCGGCCATTCTTACGGCGGGATCCTCGTCGGGTACTTCTGTACGGCCACAAATTGAACGGCAACCTGCTCGCGCTCTATCTTGAGGCCGAGAAAAGCGATGTCGGAGTCGAGCTCGAGTTCCTGACAATGGATCTGGCCTACCACCGAAGCCTTCGGCGTGAAGGTATCCGGGTGTTATGGGCGGGCAGCCCGCGAGCAGCATGGCGCCTAGGCCGGGCTGACGCCATAGTCACGGATCACGGGCTGCACGTCATGGCCCCCCTTCCAAGGTTCACCAAGATTCGCTTTTATGATGTTTGGCACGGCATCCCCTTCAAGGGCTTCGATGCCGACGACTTTCGCACCCAGCATCGGTACCGCGAGACCTGGGTGACGAGCCCTTTCATCAAACGCCTGTACGTCGAGAAGTTCGGTTTCCGCGAAGATCAGGTGGTGGTCACCGGCTATGCGCGGACCGACCGGTTGGTCAATGCCACTCAGTCCCCGGCAGAGGTGCGGGAAGAGCTTGGTTTGCCCCCCGATCGAAAGCTGATCCTGTTCGCGCCCACCTGGAAGCAGGATGCGGAGGGACGGAGCGTGTTCCCATTCGGGATGGACGAGGCGGCGTTCATGGGGCGCCTGTCCAGTTTTGCAGAACGCGAAGGGTGTAGCATCCTGCTCAGGCCCCACCTCAATACGCCCTTGGATCCGTCGGCCGAGTACCCGCATGTCCACGTTCTGTCATCGAGAACTTATCCCGATGCTGAGGAGATACTGCTGGCGTCCGACGTGCTGGTGTGCGACTGGTCCTCGATCGCCTTCGATTTTCTGCTGTTGGATCGGCCGACCCTCTTTCTCGACGTGGGGCCGCCGTTTCGCAAGGGCTTCTCGCTTGGCCCCGAGTTCCGCTTCGACCGGGTCGTACGGGGAGCGGACGAACTGGAGGCGGCGTTGGAGCAAGCGGTCGTCAACCCCGTCGAGGCGTTAAGCGAGCAGGCTCTCCAGCGGGATGAGATCAAGAAGATGCTTTACGGTCCCTATGCCGATGGTCAGTCGGCGAGGCGTTGTCTCGACAGGTTGGTAAAGGCGCCCCGCTAGAGACGAATCTTTTCGATGACCGCGGTCGTGGAGATGGACGGAGTGCGGGGCAGATAGACGACATCGCAGATGTCCTGGAACTCGTCGAACTTCCCTTGCCAGTCGTCGCCCATCACGAGTACATCGGCTTCTTGCTCCAGGAGGTACCGCCGCTTTTCCTCCAGGGAATGTTCAAGGAATACCACGTCCACGCATCGCAGCGCCTCGAGCAGCCGGATGCGCTCCCCTTCGGAGAAAACCGGATAACGCCCCTTCTTCCGCCAGCTGAATTCGTCGCTGGAAAGGCCGACCACCAGCCGATCACCCAGCGATCGGGCGCGTTCGAGGATGTTCAGGTGGCCGATGTGGAACACGTCGAAGGTGCCGAAGGTGACAATTGTTTTCATTCCGCTCGGGGCTCTTGTTGTTTGGTTTGTTTCTTAGGTTGTGAGAAATAGCTTATCGTATTTCACTTTGTGGATTAACTGATTTATTGAGGTCGATGGGATGTTGATGGTCTTTTCTTCAATAGCGTGGAGACCGCACGTGGAGACAGGGGTTGAGGTGGCTCTGCGTGCGCGTGAGAACGGTGAGGACGTATGTTACGTTGACTTGACCAAGTTTTTGCGTGGGGATGAGAGTTACTATCCTATTCATAAATTAATAGATGTCCCTTTCATAAGAAGCAATAACGCCTTACGTATACTTAGGTCGCAATGTGTTCGCTCCTTGGTCGAGGGGGTTGACCCCAGTTTAGAAAAAAGAGCTGGGATGATTGCTAAAGACATACTGAAGACAATAAAGACTCATGAACAGTTTCTATCCATAGGCTATGAAGGCTTCCATGACCTTGGCTGGGCGGCTCTCAGTTCTGCTGTCTCCTACAAAAAGGATTCGACAATCAGGTATGAAACTGATTCCCGTTATATTACTGGGTGGGTGGAAATTGCTATAAGGGCATACCTTAAAGCAAAAGATATTATGTCTCGGGAGTCGCCTTCCGAGGTTGTGGCGTACAACGGACGGTTTGCCACAACTAGGGCTGTTATAAGAGCGGCCGATTATATGGGGTTGCGGTGGAAAGTTTACGAGGTGGGGGCGTCCGTTCGTAAGTATAGGTTTCATGATTACCTTCCTCATGATCGTGACCGGGTTCAGGAAGACGTGAAGAAATACTCAGGAAGGGGCGCTGACGTGTGGGGGGAAGAGTTCTTCCTGGCGCGTCGGGGGCTCTCCAGGTCAAAGGAAAATGTGTTTATCAAGAAGCAGGAGAAAGGGGTCCTGCCGGAAGACCTTTCGTCTGACTACAAATGGGTCGTGTATTTTTCGTCGTCAGATGATGAGATGGTTGCTATTGGTGGGGACGCCCAGCATCCGGTGTTTTATGATCAGGAGTTTGCGCTAAAGTGTTTGAAAAAAGCCATCTCGGAAATTGATGGGCTTAGGTTGTGTGTGAGGGTGCATCCTCATGTGTCAAAAAAGAGCAAAAATGACAGAAGGAAGTGGGCGAGCTTAGCGGAGCAGTGGCCTGACGTGCTTTTTGTGGGTCCAAATGAAGAAGTTGATACCTATGCCTTGCTTGAAGAGGCTCATGTAGTCGCGAGTTTTGGCTCTACTGTTGGGGTTGAAGCGACCTATTGGGGCAAGCCTTCTCTTCTATTGGGTCGGTCATTCTATGACCGTCTTGGAGTGTGCGGGCAGCCCCAAAGCCTGAGTGAGATGGTTGGTTTTCTCCTAAATCCCGAAGTTTTCGATAGAAAAGGTGCCCTTCTTTACGGTGCTTACATGACCACCTTCGGCATAGATTATAAATTTTACGAGGCTGAATCTTACGGTAAGGGGAAAATCTTGGGTAAGGATATTGATGACTCGTTCTTGCTTCGAGGGGTTAAGGCGTTGAAGCGTTCAGTTGCTTGTATTGGTGGTTAATAGGTTTTTGTCGTGAGGTGTTGGGTGTTGTATTTAATTGATATTGGTCTTTTCTATTGATGGCGCGCGTTCCGTCACTTTTTTTTCTTGCCAAGAAAGTCGTTGGTGGAGCGAGTGTGGGCGCGCAGTTGGTTCGTGGGAGCGCGTGGGGCTTTCTGTTTCGTATCCTTGAGGTCTTGATCACCCTTGTGGTGGTTGTGCTGCTCGCACGAGTCCTTGGTGCATATGGCTATGGCATATATGCGTTTGTGCTCGCTTTGGTCTCTCTAGCGGCTGTCCCCGTGCGCATGGGTGTGCCTCCTCTAGTGGTTCGAGAGACGGCCCGCGCGCAGCAGTTACAAAACTGGGATGCGGTCCGTGGGATATGGCGTTGGGCAAACGGCGTGGTGCTCATCTTGTCTCTGGCAATTATTTCCGGCGGCGGTTTGGTTCTGTGGCTTGGGTGGGTCGAAACAGAGCTGGTGCGTGAAACCTTGATCTGGGGGTTGGTCCTGGTGCCGTTTTTGGCCCTAGTTTCGGTTCGCTCCGCTAGCCTGCGGGGGCTGAGGCATGTGCTCGCGGGGGTGTGGCCTGAGCAGGTTCTGCGGCCGGGATTGCTGGCTGTGTTTCTTTTGGCGGTGCTGTTGGCCCCTGGGGCGGCCATCACGGCATCGGATGCTATGGCGTTGACGGTTGTGGCGACCCTGGTTTCGTTCGTCGTGGGGGTATGGTTACTCCGCCGGTACCGTCCCCGTGAGCTTCGCGATGTGGCGCCTCGTTTTGCCACCCGCGCTTGGCTGGGCGCAGCCTGGCCTATGGCTCTCACGCAGGGCTTCCAGCAGATCAACCGCTATGCGGATATCTTGTTGCTGGGAGTGTTGGCGGCGGTGGTTGATGTGGGGGTGTACCGGGTAGCAGCCCAGGGGGCGCTGCTGGTCTCTTTAGGGCTATCAGCCTTGAATATGGTAGTCGCCCCGTTTATTACGCGCCTGCATGCGGGGCAGGAAGTTGAAAAGCTTCAAAAGCTGGCCCGCCGCACGTCTCAGGCGGCGCTTGCCTTCGCGATTCCAGCGACCTTGTTGTTCGTGTTTTTCGGCGAATGGATGCTGGTCACGTTCTTTGGTTCGGAGTTTGCCCCCGCGTATTGGCCGCTGCTCTTGTTGGCTTTCGGACAACTGATCAGTGCTTGGTTCGGCGCGGCCGGCATGCTTCTGAACATGACGGGATATGAAAGGGATGTGACCCGTGCCGTGGCTGTTGCGGCAGTGGGGAATATTGGTCTCAACTTGATGCTCATCCCCCCGTACGGTGTCACGGGGGCGGCAGTTGCGACCACTGCAAGCATCGTTTTTTGGAATATCTGGATGTGGAGGGCGGTGCATCGGCGGTTGGGTATCCGTTGCTCAGCAATTTGATCTGCAGGCGCTTGCCCGGTTGTCGTTGCTATGGCACTTGCGAGTATCCCATCCGCTCCAGCACCGCGTTGGTTCGAACCTGCAGGCCCCGCGCATTGCGGTTGTCTTGGTAGAAGCGCGGGTTGGGCAGCATGGCGGCCAGCTGCGCGGCCTCGTTTCGGGTGAGCTGGCTGGCGGACTTGCCGTGGTAGTGGCGGGCGGCCGCCTCGATGCCGTAGAGCAGGTTGCCCCATTCGGCGTAGTTCAGGTAGAGCTCTAGAATGCGTCGTTTGCCGAGGACGGCTTCCAGCATCAGGGCGATAAGGGCTTCCTGGCCCTTGCGCCACAGGGATTGCTCCGCCGAGAGGAAGAGGTTCTTGGCCAGTTGCTGGGTGATCGTCGAGCCACCGGCGACGATCTCGCCGGCCTCGAGGTTGCGCTCCATGGCGTGACGTAATCCCACCAGGTCGATGCCCCAATGGTCCATGAAGCGGTCGTCCTCGGAGGCGACCACGGCGCGGCGGGCGGCTGGGCTGATGGCTTTGTAGGACACGTAGATCTGCTGGGCGCGAATGTCCGGGCGGATGCCGCGCAGGAGTTCGAGGCGCTCGCGCATGAAGGCGGTGGTCTCGGGGTTGTTGTCCCGCAAGTGCCAGACCTGCACGAAGAACCAAAGCTGAATCAGCAGGAAGGCGAGCAGGGCCAGCAGGATCAAGCGCCGTGTCCATCGGCGGATGGGGCGATGGCGTTTGGATCGGCTCATGGGGGTGTGTTGCTAGGCATGGTGTCGGATGATAGCGCGAGCGGAGGGGTACGCGGCACCGCTATCGTTCGGAAACAGCCGTTTTCGTGGCCGAGGGTTGCCCGTATCGGGGCAGGCGGCAGAATGTGGGAGTTTGTTTTGCAGACGAATCGCGCCGGGGGTGCGAGTCCTGGTAGTTCTGTGGTTATCGAGCGGAGTAGAGCACCTTGGGGTGACGGCGGTCTCGTTTTCGGGCGTTTGTGACGCTGCCCAGCTCCGTTTCCGCGGCGGTGACAACGCCCGAGGCACTTTCTATTGCTTGTCCAATAGAAAGTACCCAAAGACAAGGACACCCCGGCGCCTTGGCCCTTCGGGCTTCCCTCGTCACCACCGGGTTGCGGCCGGGTCGGTTCGACGCGACGTCGTGTCGCGGCGAACCTCTGGGCGGCGTCCATGCCGCCCAGACCCTGCATCCCAGCGGTGCCGAGGCAAGGCGCAGGGGCCCCGGGGTGCCGACTTTGGACGGTGTGGTGGAAATCAGCCGCTTAAAGGGCTGAGAGCAGGGCAGCCGCCACGGAGGCTTTCGCGGGCGGCCGCCCGCTGCCACGCTTGGGTTTACTTCACGCCATCCTGGCCGAAGCGTTGGGCGAGGCGGTCGAGCTTTTCTTCCATGCTCATGTTCTTCAATGCCGGGTCCGGCTGGTTTTCCTTGCGCGGCTTGTCGCCCTTGCTGGGGCGGCCTTCGCTGCGACGTTTGCCGCCGTCACCGCGTGGGGACGATTTGGCGCCCTTGCGAGGCCCGCTCGGCTTGCCGGCGGCCTTGCGCGGGCGGCGCGGCTTCTTCTCGCCGCCGTCTTGCGTTTCGCCTTGCTCGGCGCGCTTGGCGTCGCGGGCGGCGTGGATGGCCTTGATCTGTTCCTCGGCGTGGCCGCGGGCCTTGTCGTCGACCGGTTCGGCCGGCTCGCCCTTGAGATCGACGCGATGCTCCGCGTTCTTCATGGCGATGTGGTACGACAGCCGCGAGGTGTAGAACTTCATCGCCGCGCGGATGGCCTTGGAGTTCAGACCGTCGAGTTCGGCGGGTCGGTCAGCGAGGATCTGCTGCAGGATGCCGATGGCCAGCGGCTTGACCTGCTTCGGGTCGGAGGAAAAGGCCTCCGGCCAGGCAGCCTCGAACTGCTTGATTGCCTCGCGCGGGTGGACGCGCGGCTTCTTCGGCTGGTTAGCTTGGGCGGGCGCTGCCTCGGTAGCCGTTTCCGGGCTCGGCTCGCCGGTCGACTCCGTTGCCGATTTCTCGTCGGCCTCCGCGGCACCCTCCTGGGCGGCTTCGCCCGCGTCGTCGTTGCCGCTGGCCGCCGGTGTCGCGCTGGTCTCGTCATCGCCCTTGACCGATGTGGCGCCGGTCGTTTGCGTGGACTCGGTTGCCGCCTCGTCGGCCCGCGGGGCCCCGTCGGTGGCCTTGTCTTCCACGGTCGCCTTGTCGGCCCGGTTCGCGTTCTGGTCGTCTGCGCTCATGTCTCGATCGGTCTGGCTCAAATAAAACAAGACCGGCGCAGGGTTCCTCGCCGGTCGGGGCAGGGCGTCGACCCGCTCGCCTTGGCGAGAGGAACACCCCGAAAGTCGAAATGTTAACGGTTTAGCA
Source organism: Guyparkeria sp. SB14A (assembly GCF_005096345.1). NCBI lineage: Bacteria > Pseudomonadati > Pseudomonadota > Gammaproteobacteria > Chromatiales > Thioalkalibacteraceae > Guyparkeria > Guyparkeria sp. SB14A. Next base: position 14,630 of record NZ_SWAW01000016.1, read on the forward strand.
CGCCGTAAACCACATCACTGACCACCTTGCCGGCCACGCGTCGACTCGGCCGTCAGGCGGCGGTGTTCGATCGGCCGCGGGGGCAGGCCATGCCGCCTTCAATTGAGGATGTCGTAGACGATGTCGCTGACCACGTTGCCGGCGGTATCGGCGATCACCACGTCGGGACCCACCCGGTAGTAGCGCATGTGATCCGGCAGCGGGGAGAGCTGACGGGCCAGCTCGCGCGGCAGGCGTTCGTATTCCACGTCACGTGGCGGCCACGGTGAGCCGCGTTGCAGGCGCTTGGCGTGCCCCGGCGGGACCTTGCCTTGCTTGGCCAGGCCCGGCGGCAGGTTGCGGCTGTACCAGTCCTGGATGTACATCCGCTCGCGCGTGGAGATGTGGTAGCGCGAGGTGTTGCGCTCGCGCTCGGCGTGGCGCTCCGGCGGATTGGCCATGCTGTGTCGTTCCGCCGCGCCCTGTCCCTGGGACTGTTGCGGTTTGCCGGCATGCTCCGGTGGCTGGGCCATGGCGTTGGCCTGGCCGATCACGAGCGCCGCGCTCGTCGCGAGCAGAATCCGTCCGATTTGTGCCTTCATGCCGTTACCTCCCGTGGTTGCCGGCGTCGATTCCAGTATAGATGGCGAGACAATCCGTCTCTTGCCGGGTTCCCAGCGACCCTGATCACTATTGATCCAGACGATGAATGGTGTGTCGCGCGCGCCACAGCAGCCACAGGCCCGGCAGGGCGGCGAGGAAGGTGAGGATGAAGAAGATCGTCCAGTCGACCGCCTCGACGATGAAGCCGGCGGTCGGCCCCAGATAGATGCGCCCGAGCGCGGCGATCGCCGAGAGCAGGGCGTATTGGGTGGCGGAGTATTCCTTGTCGCACAGCGACATCAGGAGCGCGACGAAGGCCGCCGTCCCCAGCCCGCCGGCGAAGTTCTCCAGCGAGACCACCGCCACCATCAGCCCGTAGCTGTTCCATTCGTACAGCCAGGCATAGCCGAGGTTGGTGATCGCCTGGAGCACGCCGAACAGCATCAGCGCGCGATACAGGCCCAGCTTGACCATCCACAGCCCGCCAAACAAACCACCGATGATGGTCACGATCAGCCCGGCGCCGTTGTTGATCAGCCCGACGTCGGTGGCGGTGAAGCCCGCGCCGCGGATGAGGAAGGCGGTGGTCAGCGTGCCGGCAAAGGCATCGCCGAACTTGTAGAGGATGACCAGCAGGATCAGCGTCCAGGCCTCTGGGCGCGAGAAGAACGCCTTCATCGGCCCGACGACCGCCTCGCGCATGGTCTTCGGGGCCAGGTCGCGCGTGTCCTTCTCCGGGGCGAACCAGGCCGTGACCATGCCCACGCCCATTAGTGCCGCCATGATGGCGTAGGTCAGCGGCCAGCCGATGTGGTCGCCCATCACCAGCGCGGCCGAGCCGGCGACCAGCATGCCGATGCGGTAGGCCATGACGAACACCGCCGCCCCCAGGCCCCGCTCGGGGGCGTCGAGCGTATCGGTGCGCCAGGCATCGATGGCGATGTCCTGCGTGGCCGAGAGGAAGGCCACCATCAGGGCGAAGATCGCGATTTGCCAGATCTGTGTCTGGGCATCGCTGAGCGCCAGGCCCAGCAGCCCGAGCGCGATTAGCGACTGGGTCAACAGCATCCAGCCGCGGCGGCGGGCGAACTGGCCCACGGCGAAGCGGTCGAGAATGGGTGCCCAGAGGAACTTGAGCGTGTAGGGCAGGCCGACCAGCGCGAACAGACCGATGGTCTTGAGGTCGATGTCCTCCATCGTCAGCCAGGCCTGCAGCGTGCCCGAGGTGAGCAGCAGGGGCAGGCCGGAGGCAAAGCCCAGGAACAGGACGGCCATCTGCTTGGGCGAGGTGGCGACCGCGCGCATGCGCTCGAGACGGGTCATGCGGTGCCTCGTGGGCGGAAGGTGGGTTCAATGGCCCCGTTGGTCCGTTCGATGAGCCCAAGGTTCAACAGCCAATCGATCGCCCGGTCGGCGTCGCCCGCGAACCAATCCGCCGGCGAGCCCACCCGGAAGGTGTAGCCCCAGGCCTGCATGTCCGCGAGCGCCCGCTCGCGACCGAAGCCTTCCACGTGCTCGGCCAGCAGGATCTGCAGGTAGCAGACCGCCTCTTCCTCGACGTCATCGCTGCCGGCATCCGTGTGCGCCGCCGCCCGCCGCGTCTCGTCCATGCAGACGATGTGCGCGAACTCGTGCAGTGCCGAATGCACCGCCGTGTCCGGGCGCACATACAACGTCGAGCCGATGATGCCGGCCTCGTCGTCGCCCCAGAAGCTGCCCGGGATGGCCTCGCCCGGTGAGACCCATTCCAGCGAGAGCCCGTAGCGCACGACCAGGCCATCCAGCGCCCCGCGCGGCAACTGCGACAGACGCAACACCGCCGCCTCGTCGATGACGACATCGTCGGGCGGCGGTGTGAAACCGGGCTTGATGGGTTGGCTGGCGGACATGGGCGGGCATTGTGCCATGAGTGCCGCCGTGGACTTTGGCGTTATGGGCCTCGTCCCGTCGTCAACTTAGCCCCACCTCTGTCAGTGCCAGCTCGTAGCAGCGATCGACGATGTCATGAGCGGCCTGGTCGACCTGTTCGTAATCGTCCGCGCGCCACCGGTCGATCGGCATCTTGCGGTCGAACGTGCCGGAGCAATCGATCCTCTTCAGGAGGTGGTCTTGCTGGTCCGCTTTTGCCGATTCGGTCACGTGAATGTCGATGTCGTAGTCCAGACGATAGTCGCTGCTGGTGAGGAACGACTCGTAGCCCAGCTCCCATTTCGCGGCGTTTACCTCGATCAGGATGCCATTGCCCTCGGGCGAGGACTCATCCCGTTGGAAGTGCCGCGCCAGCCGGTGGGCCAGGGCCCGATCGAGGCCGGTGCCCGCCTGAATCAGCTCGGCCTCGGGCAGGGTGCGTGCCATCTGCGTACCGAATTCGGATGCGATGGTGTGATTGGCCTGCATGCCCCGCGTCGTGCCGGCGCCGCCCATGTTGGCGGCAGCGGTCGCCGCCATGCTGGCGATGACCGTGTTGGCCACCGCTCGTCCTTTGGTGCGTTCGGCGAGTACGGCCGGCTGCCCAACAGGTCGTACGGCAACGGGGTGAGCAAGCAAGGCCGATCGGACCTCGTCGGTGGTGGCTTGTTGTTGCTCCGGGATCGTTGAGCAGGCAGTCAGGCACACCGCGGCCAGGGGGATGGGTAAGACTTTCCGTGTGTTCATGCTGTCCTCGTCCAGGTTGAGGAAGTTGTGTTGCCATCGGCAAGGAGCCACCCGGTCGATACGCGAGCGAGACCCCTTGCTGTGTGTCGTTCCGTGGCGTCGGGGGGTGCCCGGATATTTCATGAAATCCACGCGCCCTCGCTGGCCTGTTGACCGCACACGGCTTTTTCTTCTCTTGACCGTATTCCCCGATACGGCGCTCCATCAGAAAAAACCGTGTGCAATCAACATTCTGCGCGATCATCACGCGGATTCATGAAATGTCCGGGCTAGAGCCGGTATCGCAGCGAAAGCGAGAGTTCGTGAGAGTGAATGTCGAGCGTCAGAGGCGAGTTCAACTGGAGATTGCCGCCGCCCTCGTATGCATCAAGGCTGGATTCCGCTTCGCCATAGTCGGCGTAGGCATAAGAGGCATCCAAAGAGACGTTTTCTCCCACTGGGTAGGTGGCTCCCAAAACCGCCTTCCAGGCAAATCCGCTGCTGGTGTGGCTGTCGATTCTCGAGCTGAAATTGGTGATGGTGAATCTTCCCATGTCGTGCCTCGCATACCCCGCACCGACGCCAACGTACGGCTTGAGTGGCCAGGAAGCATCCAGCACGGCGGCCAGGTCCACGAGTCCGAGAACCATGATCGAGGTCGTGTCCACCTCGGTGCGCCCAACCTCGCCGGTGGGACTGCCGTCATTCTCATAGGGACCGCTCAATTCGTATCCATCGATATGGCTCAGGGAAAGCTCTGCATCCAGCCACTTGGTCAGTCGATAACCGACACCGAGCTGGTAGGCGAGCGAGTCGTCCGATTCGGCTTCCACTCGGTCGGGTGGATCGGCGAGGTCGCCGATGGTGGCCGATTCCTCCTCGCTGTGTGCCCAGCCGATGCCGCCTTTGAGGTAGATGTCGCTCGCGGCGAAGGCGGGATTGGTGGCCGCGATTCCGATTGTCGTCAGTACGGCCAGTGGCAGTTGCTTGTTCATCAATCACTCCTTGATCGACTGCTTAAGGAGAACACGCGCGCCTGCCGCCTAGTTGCCGAAGGCATGTCTTGGCGCCGGGTTCGTGTCCGTGGGGAAAGGGAGGCGCGTCGCCTGTCGGACGCGGTACGGGGCGATGTCAGCTGCCAGGGCGCGTGGGGAAAAGCTCGAATCCGCGCGATGCGGCCAGGGTGCGAAGCTCGTCCGCCTTCGCGCCACTCGCGGCGAGGCAGACCTCGCGCCCAGCCGTCGTTTCGGGAAGGGGCCTTAGTGCCGCTCGCAACAGGGCCGCGTTGTTGGCTTCATTCCTGCCGAAGACCAGCACAGGGCGGCCCTGCCGATTGCTTAACGCCGCGGTCAGTTTTTCCGCCGCTGGGGACTGGCCGGCGAGGCTGTTGACGATCGCGTTGGATAGCGGATTGTTTGCCACCGGAGCCTCGACCAGCAATAGGTCTTTCTTGCTATTTACCTGGTCCAGGCAGGCCGACAGGTCGTCTGTCATCGAATGGCCAGGTTGGGTGGTGCCGGCCGTGGAGCACCCGCTGGCGAGCGCGACGAGTGCGAAGTAAGCAAGTGGCTTCTTCATCAGGTTCACTCCTTTGAACGATGGATTGTGCTGTCAGTCAACGACAGCGGTGCGGGCTTTCCGAGGGATGCTGTTCCCCCGTCTCGAGATCGATGGTGATCAGCGTGGCGTCCGGATGTGACATGCACAGGGCGTTGCGGACGGTGTAGACGTGACGGCCTTCCGCGTACCAGACGATGTTCGGATCCAGTCGTTTGCCCCTCTGGTCATAGGCCTGGATTTCGTAGTTGCCCGACATGGTCAGGCAGCCGGAAAGCAGTGCCCCGCCGCTCATCAGGAGGGCAAAGGTCAGTAATCGTTTTGGCATGGTCGTTCGCTCCTTGAACAATGTTGTTGCCAGGCGGGACTTCACTTGTCCAATGATTGGCAAGACGGGAGTATCTGATAAGGCTTGTAATCGCACTGGCTCATGCCTCGAACCGGGTCGATAAATGAATATCCTTTTCCCAGCATGCATTTGTCTACGGATATCTGCTGCTCGATGGTCCACGTGGCATCTCTGTAGCCGCACACCTTCAGGTCCTGTTTTGTCTGTGGGGTGGGCGTGCCTGATTTGCTCCAACGCTCGTACTCGCTCGGTGATGGTTTGTCGATATTTTGCAGGCCGCACCCGGCGCTAATTGCCAATGCAACTGTGCATGTGAGTGTTGTTCCGGCTGACTGCATGCTGGTTCGCTCCTTGAACGGGGCTGTGACCGCAATCCTAGATGGGTAAGGAAACGCGGAAGAGGAGGGTGAGACAAAGGTTGTTAGGGCAAGCTGTCCCGCCCTCCGGTGTCATTCATTTAGTGATTGGCATGACGGGAGTTTGATCATTCTCGGTGTGTCACATTTGCGCCGTCCTCGGATGGGGGCGATGAATTGGTGCCCTTTGCCAAGCATGCACTCATCTACTATGCGCAAATGTTCGAATGAGGTGATTTCCCCTGGCGTGCATTCGCGCAGGTCATTTTGGGTTGAGTAAATCGTTGCCTCTGGTCTGAGCCACCGCTCATGTCCCGCGGGTGCTGGGTCGTCAATGTGATGCCAGCTGCACCCCGTACCGGCGGATGTCAAGACAAAGATTACTAATTTGTTCGTCGCTTCAGTGAGTATGTTCAATATTTTATTTATCTTCTTTGGCTTTTTATGGCGTTTAAGATAAATCCTGCGTTCCTAAGGAGAGGGGGCTGACCTAATTTGCATGAATTCTTCTGGAGCGACCGTTTGGTTGTTCCTCCAGATCAGCTCTCCACTCTTCTGTCGGGTTATATCGCCGCGATGGTAGTGGCAGGCAATGGTTCCCCAGAATGCCCCGCCATTTATGCACCAGGGTCGGCCGGATGGGTTGTTATTGAACTCATATCCTTTTCTGAGCATGCAGTAGTCTGTGTAGCTAAAGTACATAGAGAAGTCTGCGTCAGGGTAGAGAGATTGCCCTTTTTTGGAGCAGAGGATGATGTCTGACCTTGTCTTTGCATCCGTTGAACCCGGTTTTTCCCAAAGCTCGGTTCTTGATGGGAGCGGTTTGTCCATGTAGGTGATTACGCAACCGGAAAGCCCGGCCGTAATGCTTGCGGTAATAATAAACATTATGAGGTTTGGCATGCTAATGGTCTCGGTTCGAGCTTGGGTTGACGAGGATTGGTTGTCCGGTTTTACCAGGCCCCCATACTCTGTCTGCTTGTCTTCTCATGGGGTTTTCGCTGCCATCGGTCAAAAATTTGGGAGGGAGGTCCTTGAAGTAGGACCCATGTGCATCGCCTAGCGTGGCGGGCTTTCCGCCTGATGATGCGTTGGCGCCAAAGATGATTCCTATGAGGTCACTTTGATGGGTGTTTTGGTGGACCTCTCCCAGGCCACGAGTGACGGTATCGATCCTATCTGCCATGCGCTGTGCGTTCGCGGCGGCTCCGTTGAACAAAACGCTGCGGACCGGTGTGCTTGTCTCACCTTTGACTTCTTGCAATCGAGTCGCGTTACTGGCCGTCATGCTGCCGCGACTGTGATCGATTTCTTCGATGTAGAGCAATTGTCCTCCGTTTTGAGCCGCCCTTTCGTTGTGTTTCTGGATGGCTTCCCGAATGTCGACGTTCGCATGTGACGAATTGCTCGCACCGAATAGCCAGGTCAAGCCAGTGAACTCTCGGATCTTGTCGAGTGATGCGTAGACGGACTCGGAAAGAACATTCGGGGTTTCTGGGTTTATGACCGTGTATATCCCAGTCTCCAGAGCCTTTGAGCCGTGCTGCTCAACCGCATTGTTTAGTGCTTCTTCTTCACTGTTGAATATGCCGTGATTGAAAAGGTAGACGGTGCCATCTTCGTCATGAGCGAAGTCGTGATCACTGAAGTCCGTGACAATTTCTGGTTCACAACTGCTGGCGCCGTCATCGCATGCTTGCTGGAGAGCGGCCTTTTTTTCGGCGTCGTCCGATGCGTATACCCAATCGCCGATGGCACTCCTGGTTTGCTCGTAGGCAAGCGTCTTGAGTTTGCTATCCGCCTCCACTGACGTATGCATCGCTTTCGCATCTTGGAATGTCGCCGCCGTATGAGTCTCATTTGTTTGTCGCGAGAGGGAGGCGATGGCGTCGCCGACGGTCATGTCGGTGCGAGACTCGTGGCGCTGCTGATCGGTGATGATCAAAAGTCCTTCGCCAATGGCGGACCGTGTACGGCCTTGTGACTCACCGGAACGATCGGCGTCCAGTGATGTATTGGCGATAAGGCCTTTAGCTGCGCCGTATCTTCCTTGCGTCACCATGTCGCTGGAAAGAGAAAGGCCGCTGGCCTCGGCGCTGGCGGACGCGGAGTTCGTCAGGTCACGTGAGGTAAGGGTGCCCGTGACCAGCCGATTGTCTGTGGGATCAGCGTCGCTTGAAATGGCGCCGCCAACCAGATCGGTATTGCCGGCCACGGTGAGGTCGAATCCGCCTTCACCGGCGCGGATGGCGCTTTGTTCGGTGACCGACCGGTAGCTTCCCTGGGCTTCGCTGTCTTCTTTGGAATAAGAAGCGGCAACACTGAACCCGCCTAGCGGGATGCTCACCCCAACACTCTCGTTGTGCTGTTCGGCACGGTATTCGGTTCGATCCTGAACGCTTTCGATACGCAGGTCGCCGCCCACGTCGGCTTGGACCCGCTGTCCAGTCACGACGGCCCCCACCAGTGCCGTGTCACCCCCCGACTGCAGGCTGGCGGTCTCGCCGGCCGAGACATGGCTGAGCCGGTGGGTGAGCTCACTGGCTTCCGACTCGCCTTCACCGCGGGCGGCCGATGCGGTGATGGAAAAGCCCACGCCGTTGCCGCCCAGGTCGATGCCGATACCCACGCTGGCGGATTGGCTGTCGTTCTCGCTTCGCTCTTCGCGACGGGATTCGGCGGCGAACAGGGCGATCTCGTCATCGGCAGAGAGACTGGCATTTCCCTCGGCGCGGACGTCGCTACCGCGAACCAGGATGTCGCTTCGTTCATCTTGACCCGCTGCTTTGACACGAACGTCACCACCCGCAGTGATGTACGAGCCGCGGGCCGCGTCCGAGTGGCTTTTGGCCTGATAGTGGCTCTCACTGGCGCCCACGCTGATGTTGATGCTGACGCCGCCGGCCTTGTCCGCCAGGTTGGCATCCTCCGTGGCGCCGCCGGTCTTGATGTGGCTATAGGCGTCCACGGCGGCCAGACCGGCGCTGGCGGCTGCGAGACGTTTCATGCGGTCGCTGTCCGTGTCGTCGGCTGCCTGAGCGAGGCGCTGAATGCTCTTCGCCGCGTCGATGACTGGGCTGGTCAATGCGAGCGTCAGTCCGCTTTGCTCCATTTCGTGCATCTGACTGGTACTGCCGGTCTGTCGGGATTCGACGATTTCTACCCGCCCGGCTTGGATGTCGACGTCCCCCATGGGAGCGAGAAGGGCGCTGCCCTTCTGATGATAAATATCCCCGGCGTCGATACTCACGTCACCCTCGATGCTGGCCAGTTGCGCGGGGACGCGGGTCTGACGGACCACGTCATTGCTGCTGGCAAGACGATGGCTGCCGTAGGTGATCGACAGCCCGCCGTTGGAGAACAGCCCGGAGCGGGTTGTCTCCTGGAAATGCTGTCGGGAGTTTTCCTCGCGCACTGCCGAGAGTGTGAGGTTCCTACCAGCCTGTGCCCTCGTGCCATGGTCGGAGATTGCCTGGCTACCATGAATGGAGATGTCTTGGCCGGCCGTGAGCGTCACTTGTTGGCCGCCTACTTGCGTGCCGTTGGCCCGATCGGATTGGGACGCATCGAGGGTGGATGTGACCGAGCCCGACATGAAGCCGCTGTCGGTGATCTTGTGAGCCTCTTCCCAATGGCGTGAAGAACGGCCGGCATCCAGCTGGAGGTCATCCCCGGCTGATAGCTCGATCTTGCCGGCCAAACTATCGATGATAGCGGCGCGCGCAGCGAGATCGCGCCCCGCAATCAATTCGAGGTTGCCGCGGGTGTCGATGCGAGTGCCGCGTTCGTGCGTTTTTCCCTGGACGAGGCGGTTGCCGGCGTCCCAGACCAGTCGTTCGCTCTCGCCTTCGGTCGCGGTGGTCATTTCTAGGTCATGCCTGGCGAACAGGGTGGTGGCTCCACTGCCGTCGTGTGTGACGTCGGCCGCTTGTAGTTTGAGGTCGCGTCCGGCAATGACATCGAGTTTGCCGGCGCCTGCTACCGAGAGTCGGCCGCGGTCGACGATCTGATCCCTTGAGAAATGACTGGAGCCGGCCTGTATTTCGCCGTGTTGGGGTTCAGCCTCGATCAGGATGTCCCGGTCGGCGGTTAGCGACAGCGCGTGGTCGGCGTGCAGCTGGCCACCGCGTTGGTGGATGTCGGTATCGGCACTCAGGTGGGCGCGTGCCGCGTCGAACGATCCGCCGAGGTTTTCAATGCGATTGGCGGACAGCGTGAGTTGCTCGCTTGCCGCCAGCGTGCCGCGGTTGACGGCGGTGCCGGCAACCGAGAGGTCGAGGTCCGTGGCCGCGATTCGCCCGGATGTTCCCGCTTGTCGGGTCGCGCCGTCGGTCAGATGCAGGCGTGGCACGAGCACCCGAGTTGGTTCTCCACCGGTTGTCACGGTCTCGCTCTCGAGCCAGACGATATCGGTGGTCAATCGCGCGAGTTGCTCGGCGGTCAGGCGCACGCCGGGCGCCAGATCGAGATCACGACCGAACGCGATACCGGCATCGATCAGGGCCCGGAATTGCGCGTCGTCATCGGCAAACCCGTCGAGGCGGCGTTGCCCGGTCTGCTCGATCACCTGCTGGCGGACGAGCGCTTGTTCGTAAAAACCGTCACCGAGTCGTTTCTGGGTGTGGGCGGGGTCGCGGGCCAGGGCCTCGAGCATGGCCTCGGAGCCGTACCACTGTCGGTAGGCGGTGAAACGTGGGTCGGTCTCGATCAGCGAGGCGTTGGGGTTGTCTGCCGTCAGGCGGAACAGGCTGGCCGAGGGGAGGGCCGGGGATGTCGATGGGTCAGCCTCGGCGATGCCCGGGATGGTTGGCGCAGAGGGGGCGGGATCGGCCTGTCCGGTAAAGGTGACGGTTGGCAGGTCGTAGGGCGTGCCGTATTCCGGCGCCGGGCGATAGGGACTGGTGCCGTGCCATTCGCGGCAGTGGTCCGAGCCCGCGAAGCCGCAGGACTCCACCGTGGTAAAGCGTGCCGTGCCCTCGCGGCGGGTGATGTCCTGCCCCTGGGTGGCGTGGTTGTCGAGATGGTCGAGATCGGCCTGCAGCCTGTCGCCGGCGATGATCTGGCTGTCGACGTTGCGTAACGTGCCGCCCTCGAGACTCATGTTCCCGCCTGCCTGCAAGGTCGCCGGCCGGCTTTCGACGACCTCGGTGTGCGACGTGACGGCGGTAGCCTGGAACCAGGTGAAATCGGAAATCTCGTGCGGATAGCCCTGGCACCAGACGTTCTCGTGGTAGAGGTTCGAGCAGTCGGCGGCATCGAAGGTGCGCTGGCTGCCGCGCAACTGGATCCAGGACTCCTGGACCGGTGGCTCGTCGACCTGAGTCGTGACTACCCCGGCATTGAGGTTGTCGATCCGATCGGCGGTGATCGAGAGGTCGCCGAATGCCTCGATGCTCGCGTTCTCGTTGAGGAGATGGTCGGCCGTTGCCTCGTCGCGCCCTGCGAGCTGCATGTCGCCCGCACTCAGGATCAGGGCGCCGTTTCGGTTTTCGGTGTGGTCGACACCCAGCTCGAGCCGATCGCGTGCGCCCAGCGTGGCCGCTGATGCGTCGTCTCCCAGATTGCGCAACGCGTGAGCGGTGACCGAGAGAAGGTCGCCGTAAATCCGCGCGCCGGGGGTGTTGTCGATGGTGGTGGCCGCGAGATCGACCTCGCCACCGTCGATCAGCCCGCGGTTGTGCAGGTGGTCGTCGGCGGTGATCGTTAACGCGCCGGCCACCATCTCGGCATTGTCCAGGTTGGCGATTGCTTCGGCCCCCACGTCCGCCGCCCCCGTTGCCGCCAACCGGCCGTGATTCGTCAGCTCGCCGTCGACCTGCAGGGAGAGGTCCCTGCCTGCGACCACCTCGCCCTGCTGTTCGTGGTCACTGCCGATCGTGATGCCGATATCGCCATCCGACAGCCATTGGCCATCACCGCTCATTGTCGATGTGGCGAGTTGCAGCTCGTCTTGGCCGAAGACAAGCCCCGCCTCGTTCTCGAGGCCCGTGGCGAGCGTCAGGGTCAGTGCCTCTCCGGTCAGGATCGCCCCGTCTCGGTTATCGAGCGCGGCGGCGTTGGCCGTGACGTCCGCCTGGCCAGTGATGCGTCCGGCCCGGTTGTCCAAGGTGCCCGCGACATCCAGTTCGAGATCGGCCTGCGCGTGGATTTCCCCGGTGTTCGTGATCCTGTCGGCCTGCAGACGGGCGTTGCCCGCCGTGGTCGCGGTGCCGTGATTGACCAGCTTGCCGTCGACCGTGACGGCAAGACCCGCCTCGCCGGCGGCGATGGTGCCGGCATTTCGAACGCCCACGCCGTGCTCGTTGGCGACCAGGCGGATCTTGTTGGCGTACATGCCGCCCAGGCGAGCAGTATCGATGCCCCATTCGGGAGATGGCGTGTTGGCAGCGAGCGATTCGGTGAGCGTGCCGCTGCGGTCGAAACGACCGGTGCCGGTCGTGATCTCGAGCCGGTCGGCCCATAGCCCGGCGTTGATCTCGACCGCGCGGGCCAACAGGTCGGCCTCGGCGGTGCGGCTGGCATCCATGCCCTCGCCCTCGATGCGGATGCGCCCACCGCGCACGTCCAGTCCGGTCCAGCGGTCACCGTCGAACAACGGGCGGCCGGTGGTCAGCATGGCCCGTTCGGCATTGATAAACCCGCAGCCGTCGCAGGTGATGCCGGCGGGGTTGGCAACCACCAGGTCGGCCGGGTCGCCGCCGATCTCCAGGTAGCCGGCGAGCTGACTGGGCGTGGCGCTGCGCACCTCGTTGAGAATCAGATCGGCCGTGCCGCTGGCGAGCGCCGGATTGGCACCGATCTGCCCGGCCAGTGCGGTCGCACTGGTCGTCCGACCGTTGTTGAATACCACGCCCTTTTTGTCGACGTCGAGCTGCCGGTAGACATTATGCGAGACGCCGTCGGCGCCGGGCGTGGTGATGTCGACCACCGGCGTGCCATTGCCGGATTCGTGGATGCTGGGGCGGTGTTCGCCGCGCGCATCCGGGTGCGAGTGGATCTCGCTCGCGCCAACCGACGGGGTGGCGAGTGCGGCGGTAACCCATACCGCCAGTGATCGACGGGTGGGGATGGATCGTGAGTGCGTCATGACGTGTCCCTGTCCTGCGCGTGTCGTCGAATTCAGAAATGGATGCCGGCCTGAAAGCCGGCCTGCAGCCCGGGGTCGGGATAGGCGGCGGGCCGGTCCATGGCCCGTGCCGCCCAGGCGTCGATCCAGGTGTTTTTCCAGCGCCATTGCAGGCCGACGGCCGCACCGACCAGGTGGCGCCCCGGCAGGTCGTCGGTCGACGGGCCGTCGACGCGCCCGGTGTCCAGGGCGAGGTAGGGGTGCAGCGGGCCGGGGAGTTCCAGGTGCACTTCGTTGCGCCAGTAGACGCCACGTTCCCCGCTGAGCAGGAGGTTGCCACCAAAGCCACGTACGGAATGACGGCTGCCGATCGCGAAGCGGTCCTGCGGGATCAGACGGGTGTGGTTGAACTGGCCGCGGATCTGGCCGCGATAGCGCAGGGGCTGCTCGGCGAGGACGAACGGTGCGTCGAGCCGGGCGTGGAACGAGGTGATGTGCGGTCGGGCGGTGCCTTCGCCGAATGCCTCCTCGGGGGCCGTCGTTGCGCCCAGCATGCCGGTGCCCCAGCGGTGGCTGAGCGCGAGGTCGAGTGTCGCCCGACCGAGGAAATGCCGGTGCTCGATGCCCGCTGTGTACCCGGCCATGCGACGGTCCTGCACGGCAATGCGTGTTTCGTCGATGGCGTTGGAATAGGTCTGCAGCCACGCGGTCGCCTTGAGCCGGGTGCGGCCGACATCGGAGCGGTGGACCACCCGGGATATTTCGGCTTCGCGTCGCTCGCCCTTGCCGCTGTAGCGGTAGTCGCGGTTGAGGCCTGCGATCGTCTGGTCGTACTCGAAACGGCTTGCCGTGGCGCCGAATCGCCAGTAACCGAACGGCGCGGAGTAGTGCAGCGTGTACGACCGAGTGCGCCCGGGGTGCGTGCTTTCATCCAGTCCGAGATTGCGGGTGAGGCTGGCGTACAACAGGCCGTTGAGGCCGACAAGGTGATCGCCGAATACGGTGGCCGTGCCGAGAAAACGCCCCGTCTCGCGGCTGCCCGAGTCGTCGATGGAGAGCGATACCCGCAACGGGAAGCCCTGCTGCCAGTCGACCACCACGTCGCTTTCGCCGGGTGTCGTGCCGGGCTGGATGTCGATCTCGGCGGTGACGCTGGGCAGGCGTTCGAGGTTTTCCAGCCCCTGCTCTAGGTCGCGCAGATCGAGCAGGTCGCCGGAATCGGCCGGAAAGGCGGTGTCGAGGCGGGCACGGCTGCCAGAGGCATCGCTCGCTCGCAGCACGCCGACCCGTCCCGTCAGGATCGAGAGTTGTAGCTCGCGGGTGTCGAGATCCTGGGGCGGGGCGCTCACGCGGGTGGTGATCAGGCCGAGCTCGATGAGTTGCTGCTGGGTCTCGCGCAGGATGGCGCGAATGCCGTCCTTGCCGAGGCACCGTCCGGCCTGCCAACCAAGTGCCCCGAGCGCCCGCCGAAGGGCGCGCTCGAACCGCGGACGGGGCTCACCGACCAGGCGGATGCGGTCGATGTTGACGCAGGGTGTTTCGTTGGCGGGGATGGCCGGCGCGGGACGCGACGGGCGCGGCAGGCGCACGTCGGGTGACGATTCGAGTCGCTCGCGCAGTTCTTGCTGGCGCTCGAGCTGGCGGAGCGACTCGTCGCTTGGGTTGGTTGCCTGCGCGGCGGCAGGCGTCGCAACGATCCCGGCCAGCGACACGGCGATCCATGCCATGCGCCGACCGAGGCCGCCGCGACGGCATCGGGTGAGTACCACGTCTCTCGTCCTTGAGATGATGGGTGGGTATCGGGTTGTGTTTTTTACGCTAAAGGATCGGCGGGATCCCCGCAAGGCCGTCGGTCCATCGAGCGGGGTTTCTGGCCACCGGCAAAATGGACATAATGCGATGAGCCGTTGATAGCGACGTTGTCGTGCCAGCCCACTCATGCCCGCCAATTCGGCAACCGGAAGCAGAAATCCTATGCAGGACGGAGAAGTCATCGCCTCGGTGGACCTGGGGTCCAACAGTTTTCACATGCTGGTCGCCCGGGTCGAGGCGGGACAGTTGCAGGTCATCGACCGGATGAAGGAGATGGTGCGGCTGGCCGGCGGGCTCGACGAGCACGGGTATCTGTCGCAGGCGGCGATCGAGCGCGGCCTGGACTGCCTGCGGCGATTCGGCCAGCGGCTGGCGGGCATGCGCCGCGGGCGGGTGCGCATCGTCGGCACGAACACCCTGCGCGCGGCGAAGAATGGCTCGACCTTCATTCGCCGCGCCCAGCACGCCATCGGCCACCCGATCGAGATCATCGGCGGGCGCGAGGAGGCGCGGCTGGTCTACCTCGGCGTGGCCCACAGCGACGTGCCGGCCGACGGCCGACGGCTGGTGATCGACATCGGCGGCGGCTCGACCGAACTGATCATTGGCGAGGGATTCGAGCCGGTGCGCATGGAGAGCGTGCCGCTGGGTTGCGTGCGGCTGACCAACGATCACTTCAGCGACAGCAAGTACGACAAGACCCGCATGCTCAAGGCCGAACGCCGGGCCGAGCTGGAGCTGATGAGCTACCAGCGTGCCTATCGCGAGATGGGCTGGGCACGGGCCGTGGGCAGCAGCGGCACGGCGCGCTCGCTGGCCACGGTGGCCGAGGCGAACGGTTGGGGCGATGGCAGTCTCACGCTCGCGGGGCTGGACGAGATCCGCAAGGCCGTGCTCAAGGCCGGTAGTCTCGACAAGCTTTCATTGAATGGTCTCTCCGACGATCGCAAGCCGGTGTTCGTCGGCGGCTTGGTGGCGATGCGCGCGGTGTTCGAGGCACTTGGCATCGAGCGCATGGCGATCTCCGATGGCGCGCTGCGCGAGGGGCTGATCTACGACTGGGTCGAGCGCGAGGACTTCGACGACGTGCGCGACCTGACCGTCGGGCGGTTGCAACGCATGTTCAACGTCGACGCGGCTCATGCGGAGCGCGTGGCGTCGACCACCGCGGCCTTGTGGCGCCAGGTCGAGGGAAACTGGGGCGCGACCAGCGACGAGACCA
This sequence comes from Guyparkeria sp. SB14A, assembly GCF_005096345.1. Lineage (NCBI taxonomy): Bacteria > Pseudomonadati > Pseudomonadota > Gammaproteobacteria > Chromatiales > Thioalkalibacteraceae > Guyparkeria > Guyparkeria sp. SB14A. Next base: position 30,208 of record NZ_SWAW01000016.1, read on the forward strand.
GCGAGGCCTTGCCGCTGTCGACCTGGTTGGACGTCGCCGCGCGTGTCCACGAGGTCGGCCTGGCGATTTCCCATTCCGGCTACCACCACCATGGTGCCTACGTGCTCCAGCATGCCGACATGCCCGGCCTGACCCGCACGGCCCAGGCGGCGGTCGCGGCCCTGGTGCATGCCCACCGACGCAAGTTCAAGCCGTCGCGCTTCGAGTCGCTCGACGAGGATATGCGCCCACTGGGGATGCGCCTGGCGGTCATCCTGCGCCTGGCCGTGCTGTTCCACCGCGACCGGGGCGAGGGCATTGCCCCCGCCCAGGTGAGCGCCAGGGCCGACGGCGATCAACTCGCGCTGACGTTCGCCGCCGGCTGGCTCGACGATCACCCGCTGACGGCGGCCGACCTCGAGCGCGAGCAGGCCTATATCGCCAACTGCGGCTTTCAGCTGCAATTCGGGTAGGCGGGGCGAGACATGGCGCAGACGGATCGAACGCAAGCCGGGGTTCACTTCCTGCTGATCACGGCCTGGGTGGCCGCGGTGGCGGTGGCGCTGATGCCATCGCCGGCGACCGCCAAGAGTGTCGAGGGGCGCTTCGTCGCCTTCGGCCCGGGCAACTGGTCCTGCGCGGATGCCGTGGCGGTCGCCGAGGGCAACCACCCGGGTAGCCAGGGGAAGCTCGACGGCTTCATCGCCGGCTATCTCACCGCGAGTAATGTGATCCTGAAAAACACCTACGACATCCAGGCCGGTGAGTCGGCCTCGTCCGCCCGGACGGCGGTGCTCGAATTCTGCGCCGAGCACCCGGGGGTCAATCTCGCCAACGCGCTGGCGGTGCACACGCAGCGGCAATACCCGGACCGGCACAGCGTGCCGCGCTGATTCCCCAAGTCAGGCCCACGCGCGGTCAATTCAGGCCGAGCCGCGCTGATCGACTATGCTCCCTCTCCACCTCGCAACAGGGAGCAAGGGAATGACCGCAATCGCCTCTTTTCTGCAACATGCCGCCATCATGGCCCGCCGGGCCACCCGCCTGATCGCCATGCCGATCGTCGCCCTGGCGCTCGCCGTGTCGATGCCGGCCGTCGCGCAGGACGATACCCAGCGCGTCGTCTACCACGTCGACTTCGCCGACCCGACCCGCTACTCGGCGACGCTCACCTCGATCAACAACCTGATCAACGACGCCGAGCAGAAACTGCTGCCCTGGGACGTCCACCTGGTGCTGGTCGGGTACGGCATCCGGTTTGCCACCGATGACCCGCTCGAGGGCACCCCGTACGCCGCCGACGAGGACCTCAACGAACGCCGCGCCGAGCTCAAGGGGCGTCTGCAGACGCTGATCGACGTGCGCGAGGTCAACGTGCACCTCTGCGACGTGACCCGCAACGAGATCGGTCTGTCCGAGGACAAGCTCTACGAGGGCATCGAGCTGGTGGGCTCGGGGGTAGCCAAGATCGCCGACCTGCAGCGAGAGGGATACGCCTACCTGAAGATCCAGTAAGGCGGACAGGCTGTGCCCTGCTGACGTCAGAAGCCCCGGCATGGCCGGGGCTTCTTTGTTTTCGGATCAGGCGCCGTTGTTGGTGCGGTTTCCCGGTAGAGACGGCCAGCGCCAATCGCGGATCTCGGGCATGTCCTCGCCGTGTTCGCGGATGTATTGCTCGTGCTCGATCAGGCGCTGTTCCATCTGCTGGCGCAGGTGGGCGCCGCGGACCTTGAGGCCGGGCACGCGCTCGATCGCGTCGATGACGAGATGAAAGCGATCGATCTCGTTCTTCACCGCCATGTCGAACGGCGTGGTGGTCGTGCCTTCTTCCTTGTAGCCGCGCACGTGCAGGTTGTGGTGGTTGGTGCGCCGGTAGGTCAGGCGGTGAATCAGCCACGGGTAGCCGTGATAGGCGAAGACCACCGGCCGATCGAGGGTGAAGAGCGAATCGAAGGCGCTGTCCGACAGACCGTGCGGGTGCTCGCTCTCGGGCTGGAGTTTCATCAGGTCGACCACGTTGACCACCCGCACGCGCAGTTCGGGCAGGTGGCGACGCAGCAGGTCGGTGGCGGCGAGGATTTCCTCGGTGGGCACGTCGCCGGCGCAGGCCATCACGACGTCGGGCTCCAGGCCGTCGTCGCTGCTGGCCCATTCCCAGATGGACACCCCGGCCGTGCAGTGCTTGATCGCCGCGTCCATGTCGAGATACTGGGGTTGGGGCTGTTTGCCGGCGACGATCACGTTGACGTAATCGCGGCTTTTCAGGCAATGGTCGGTTACCGACAGCAGGCAGTTCGCATCGGGTGGGAAGTAGACGCGGACCACGCTCGCCTTCTTGTTGACCACCAGATCGATGAAGCCTGGGTCCTGGTGCGAGAAGCCGTTGTGGTCCTGGCGCCAGACGTGGCTGGTCAGGAGGTAGTTGAGTGACGGCACCGGCGCTCGCCACGGGATGTCGCGGCTGGTATCCAGCCACTTGGCGTGCTGGTTGAACATCGAGTCGACGATGTGGATGAAGGCCTCGTAGCAGGCGAACAGGCCATGGCGGCCGGTCAGCAGGTAGCCCTCCAGCCACCCCTGGCAGGTGTGTTCCGAGAGGATCTCCATGACGCGCCCGCCGCGGTCGAGATGCTCGTCGGTGGGCAGGGTCTCGGCGTTCCAGGCCCGGTCGGTGACGGAGAAAACGTCGTCGAGCCGGTTGGATGACGTTTCGTCCGGGCCGAACAGGCGGAAGTTGCGCGAATCCTGGCTGCGTTCGATCACGTCGCGCAGGAAGCGGCCCATGGCGCGGGTCGATTCGGCCTGGGTCTGGCCCGGTGACTCGACGGCGATCGCGTAGTCGCGGAAGTCGGGCAGGTCGAGCGGCCGGCACAGGAGCCCGCCGTTGGCGTGCGGGTTGGCCGACAGGCGCCGGGCCCCGGTCGGGGTGCGGGCGGTCAGCCAGTCGAACGGCTGGCCGTTTTCGTCGAACAGTTCCTCCGGGCGGTAGCTCTTCATCCAGGATTCGAGGAGCTCGCGGTAGGACGCGTGTTCGCGAACATCCTTCATCGGGACCTGGTGGGAGCGCCAGGTATTCTCCACCGGCTTGCCGTCGACCGCCTCGGGGCCGGTCCAGCCCTTGGGCGTGCGCAGCACGATCATCGGCCAGCGTGGGCGGGTGGTGTCGCCCTCCTCGCGGGCGCGTCGCTGGATGGCGTGGATCTGGTCCAGGGCCCGATCGAGCGTTTCGATCATCGCCGGGTGCATGTGCCCGGGGTCCTCGCCGCTGACGAAATACGGCTGGTAGCCGTAGCCGCGCAGCAGCGCCTCGAGCTCCTCTTCCGGGATGCGGGCGAGCACCGTCGGGTTGGCGATCTTGTAGCCGTTGAGGTGCAGGATCGGCAACACGGCGCCGTCATGCACCGGGTCGAGAAACTTGTTCGAGTGCCAGGAGGTGGCCAGCGGGCCGGTCTCGGCCTCGCCGTCGCCCACCACCGCGCAGACGACCAGGTCCGGGTTGTCGAACGCCGCACCGAAGGCATGCGAGAGCACGTAGCCCAGCTCGCCGCCCTCGTGGATCGAGCCGGGCGTCTCCGGCGCGACGTGGGAGGGAATGCCACCGGGGAAGGAAAACTGCCGGAACAGGCGCTGCATGCCCGGCTCGTCGCGGCTGACGTGGGGGTAGACCTCGGAGTAGGTGCCGTCGAGCCAGGCGCTGGCCACCAGGCCCGGCCCGCCGTGGCCGGGGCCGGTGAGAAAGATCGCGTCGAGATCCCGTGCCGCGATCTGGTGGTTCATGTGCGCGTAGATGAAGTTGAGCCCTGGAGTGGTGCCCCAGTGGCCCAGCAGGCGCGGCTTGATGTGCGCGGGCGCCAGGGGCTCGCGCAGGAGTGGATTGTCGAGCAGATAGATCTGGCCCACGGACAGGTAGTTGGCCGCGCGCCAGAAACCGTCGATCGCCTTGATGTCGTTTTGCTGCATGACCGTGCCTCTCCGGGAATCGGGTTCGAGGGAAGGGCCTCCCCGGCTCGACATCAGAGCAGCCGGATATATCCAGCGTGTGTCAGTCGATCTCTTGTATCTGCCGGATCATCTCGCGCTCTTCGTCGGCGGGGACCACCCAGATGCCGGCCGGGCTGTGCGGTTGGTGCAGGGCACGTACCCCGGTGTCGTCGCGACGGTTGGCGTTCACGTCCAGCGCCAGCCCCATCACCCCCAGGCCCTCGCAGACCGATTCGCGTACCACGACGTCGTGCTCGCCGACCCCGCCGGTGAATACCAGGGCATCGAGTCGACCGAGGTTGACCAGGTAGCCGCCGAGGTAGTGACGGATGCGATGGATGTACATGGCCAGCGCGATGCTGGCCTCGTCGCTGCCTCGGTCGATGGCCTCGTGGATCTCGCGCATGTCGCGCGAGCCACACATCCCGAGCAGGCCGGATTCGTGGTTGAGCAGGTGGTCGACCTCGTCGCTCGACAGGCCGCCCCGGCGTTCGAGCACGCCGGGGATGGCCGGGTCGATGTCGCCGGCCCGCGTGCCCATCACCAGCCCTTCCAGCGGGGTCATGCCCATCGAGGTTGCGACGCTCCGCCCGCCGCGGATGGCGGTGACGCTTGCGCCGTTGCCCAGGTGCAGCACGATCAGGTTGAGTCGCGCCGGCGGGTGACCGGTCGCCTCGGCCAGGCGGCGCAGGGCGTGCGCAACGGACAGGCCGTGAAACCCGTAGCGGCGGATGCCGAGTTCGTCCCGGCACCAGGCGGGCAGGGCGTAGTCGCGTGCCTCGGGCGGCATGTCGCGATGAAAGGCGGTGTCGAACAGGGCGTACTGGGGCGTGTCCGGGAAGCGTTGCCCGGTGTGCTCGATGCAGGCGGCGGCGATGGGGTTGTGCAGCGGGGCGAGCGGTTCGATCTCGTGGAGCGCGTCGATCACCGACGGGTCGATCCGCGTCGGGGCAACGAAGCGGTCGCCGCCGTGCACCACGCGGTGGGCGATGCCGCGAAACGGCCCGGTCTCGCCGGGAGGCAGGGCGGTGAGCAACTCGTCGAGTGCGCGTGAATGCGCCACGCCGAGCGGTCCACCGCCATCACCGAGGTCTTCGGCCGTGACCGCGTGGGTCCGGTTGCCGCTCGCATCGAAGATCGCCAGCTTGAGCGAGGACGAGCCGGCATTGATTGCCAGCCAGCGCGCGTTGTCCGGCCCGTCTGTCGTCATCGATCCAGCCCTCTCCGTGAGCATGCGGCATTCGCCGCTGTCGGCAAGTGCCGGTACTTATCCTAGTCGGAAAAGTCCCGGCTTGTCAGCCACTTGTGTCAATCCTGCTGGCCGGGCACGAAAAAGGCGCGCCGTGTGGCGCGCCTTGCGTGTCGATTCCAAGCGGAATGGTGAGGCTGCGGTTACTCCGCGTTGCCTTCGGCCACCGCGTCCTGGATCGCCTTGAGGATCTTCTCGCCGCGCGGACCGGCCATCTCGACGTACTGGTCGAAGACCGGCTCGACGTTCTCGCGGAAGGCCTCGACCTGCTCGGGGGTCAGCTCGATGAACTCGATGTCGCTCTTGGACTTGATCTCCTCGGCCGCCTCGCGGTTGAGCGTCTTCTGCACGTCCCAGATGAACGGGTCGAGTTCCTTGACGGTTTCCTTGACGCTGGCCTGCATCTCTTCCGGCAGGCTCTCGAGGAAGCCCGGGCTCGTGATCACGGTGGAGACGAACTGGGCGTTACGCGCCTGGATCAGGTAGTCCTGGACCTCGTAGAAGCTCATGTCGCGGATGGCGAACATCGGCTGAGTCTGCGCATCGATCTGGCCGCGCTGCAGGCCGCCGTAGATTTCCGAGTAGGCCATCGGCTTCGGGTTGGCACCGTAGCCGTCCTCGTAGGTGGCCAGCAGCAGGTCGGAGGGCTTGACGCGGATCTTCACGCCCTCGAAGTCCTCGGGCTTGGTGATGGCCTTGTTGGCACTCCAGACCATCCAGCCCTCGGGGACGATCGACAACAGCTCGAGGCCCTTCTCGTTGTAGGCCGCGCCCAGCTCCTCGTAGACGACCGGGTTGGAGGCGAAGATCTCCTCGTTGACCGCGTCGTCCTGCGAGAACAGGAAGTGCAGGGTGAATGCCTGCGCCTCGGGGATGGTTGAGCCGACGTGCCCCGCCGAGGCGAACGCGAACTGCATGGTGTTGTTCTGGATCTGCTGGGTGATGTCCTGCGAGCTGCCCAGCGTGCCGTAGGGGTAGATCTTGACCTCGACGTTGTCGTGCGCGGCCTCGATCTCCTCCTTGAACTTCTCGGCGTATTGCCACTGCACGCCGCCCTTGGTCTCTTCCAGCGCGAAGCGCCAGACCTGCTCGCCCTCGGCGCTCTCCGCGCCGTCCTCGGACTGGCCGCAGCCGGACAGTGCCATGCCGGCGGCAATCGCCAGTGCACCCATCCAGAGCGTGCCCTTGTGAAGGAATCGTGTGCTTTGCATACCGTTCTCTCTCCCTGGGGTTTTGCTTGTCGTTCACGGTACAGCCGACCGGGCGCCGGCAAATCAGTCCCCAAGACCTTAGCACGTCCGCCGGCCTGCCCGTTGGACAGGCAAAGACGGGCGCGACTACACTGAAACGCTGAGGCCGGGCGGCATCGAGCGGTCGTCCGGACCGCGTCAATCGACGACATCCCGGGGCGCGCGCGTCTCGCTTGACCAGGGGAACACCAATGCCCGAAGTGCAGGGAAAGCTGTCCCGGTCGTGGCCGGGGCGGGCGCTGATCCGCCTCGACTGGCTGATCGGCTGGATCGAGAACATCATCCTTTCCGGCGCCATCCTGCTGATGGCCAGCATCAACATCGCCAACGTCCTGGGCGACAACCTGCTGAAACAGGGTCTGCCGTTCGCCGGCGAGATCAACCAGGCCCTGCTGGTGATCATCACCTTCGTCGGGGTGGCAAAGGCCGCGCGCCACGGGCGCAACATCCGCATGTCGGCGATCTACGACCAGCTCCGCGGACGCTGGCGCAAGGGCGCCAACCTGATCATCACCACCGGCTCGGCGGCGGTGATGTTCTATCTCGCCTACTACGCGGTGATCTACGAGGCGCAGGTGCGATCGATCGGGCAGGCCACCCCGTCGCTGGGCATCCCCATCTGGATTCTCTACCTGCTGGTGCCGATCGGGCTGTTTCTCGCCGGCCTGCAGTACCTGCTGACCACGGTGCGCAACCTGACCTCGAAGGAGCTGTACCGCTCGTTCATGGAGCGCGAGGTCTACGAGGAGGCCGATCTCAATGCCGCCGAGGGCGCCGAGCATCGCGATGACTCGAGCATCGATCCGAGCAAGGAGGCCCGCTGATGCTCACCCTCATGTTCATCCTGATGTTCCTGCTGCTCCTGATGGGGTTTCCCATGATGGTGCCGCTGGTCGTGGGCGCCCTGGCGCTGCTGCTGGTCTCGTTCCCGGACGTGGGGCCGAACCAGATCGTCCAGCAGATGATCGGCGGGGTGCGCCCGTCGGTGCTGGTGGCCGTGCCGATGTTCATCCTCGCCGCCGACATCATGACCAAGGGACACACGGCCAATCGCCTGCTCGACCTGGTCCGGGCGTTCATCGGCCACCGTCGCGGCGGCCTGCCGATCACCACCGCCGTGACCTGCACGCTGTTCGGGGCAGTCTCCGGCTCCACGCAGGCCACCGTGGTGGCGATCGGTAGCGCACTGCGCCCGAAGATGCTCAAGGCGGGGTACAAGGACAGTTTCACGCTGGCGTTGCTGGTCAATTCCTCGGACATCGCCCTGCTGATCCCGCCGTCGATCGCGGCGATCATCTACGGGGTGGCGGCGAACGTGTCGGTGGGCGAGCTGTTCATCGCCGGCATCGGCCCCGGCGTGGCGATCATGCTGATGTTCTCGCTCTACAGCTGGTACGTCGCGCGGCGGTGGGGTATCCCGCCGGAGGAGCGGGTCGGCTGGGCCGGGCGGTTCAAGGCGATGCGCGGGGCGATCCTGCCGATGGGCTTTCCGGTGGTCGTGCTCGGCGGCATCTACTCGGGGCTGTTCAGTCCCACCGAGGCCGCGGCGATGTCGGTGCTCTACGCGGTGATCCTGGAGATGATCATCTACCGCTCGATCAAACTCTCCGACCTGCCGGGCATTGCGCTCTCGACCGGTCTGATCACCGCGGTGGTGTTCATCCTGGTCGGCGCGGGCCAGGCATTCTCCTGGGTCATCTCGCTGGCGCAGATTCCCTCGGAAATCCTCGGCCCGATCCTCGACCAGGTCGCTGCCAACCCGACCTACCTCCTGATCCTGATCGCGGTGTCCTACTTCGTCGCCTGCATGTTCGTCGACCCGATCGTGGCGATCTTCGTGCTCACGCCGATCTTCATGCCGGCGATCCAGGCCTCGGGCGTTGACCCGGTGCTGGTGGGCACGCTGGTGGTGTTGCAGTCGGCGATCGGCTCGGCCACCCCGCCGTTCGGCTACGACATCTTTACCGCCATGGCGGTGTTCCGACGACCGTACATGGACATCGTCCGGGGCACCCCGCCGTTCATCATCATGCTGATCACGATGACGGTGCTCCTGATCTCCTTCCCGCAGATCGCGCTGTTCCTGCGCGATCTCGCCTTCTACTGATCGCCGGAAAGGTGCCGCGGCTGGCGGCCTAAGGAATCTCTGCACGAATCGATAGTGCCTCTGGCTCGCGGGTTTGTTCGCAATCGAGGCGCCGGGCCGAAGGCGGGCTCATTGCCCGTCGAGGGCCGGCAACGACGAGTGCGGGCAAACCCGCGAGCCCCGCACGGGCGGGCCGCCAAGGGCCCATCTGCGGCGTTGCGGCGCTTGCGAATGGCGACGGCCATTCACGGCGCACCGCGCCTTGCATCTAGACCCTTGGCGGTCCCGCAGAGACACTATCGATTCGTGCAGAGATTCCCTAACCGCCGGTCGGCCTCGGCCAGCCGCTCGGGGGTGCCCACGTCGAGCCAGTCGCCGCGATGATGCTGCGCACAGCCCTGTCCCTGCGCGATCGCCTCGCGCAGCAGCGGGCCCAGTGCCCGTCGCCCAGGTGCCAGGTGGGTGAACAGCGCGCTGTCGAACAGGCCAACGCCGGCATAGGTCAGCGCCTGGCCCGAGGCCTCCACCAGCCGACCGGTCGGGTCGATGCCGAAGTCGCCTGCCGGGTTGTGCTCCGGGTTGTCGACCAGCACCAGGTGAAAACGGCAATCGTCCGGCAGCGCGAGTGCGGCGAGCGCGGCATAGTCGATATCCGAGAGCACGTCGCCGTTGATCAGCACGAAGCGTTCACCCAGCCGGTCGAGTGCGGCGCGGATGCCGCCGGCGGTCTCCAGCGCCTGATCGGCCCGTTCGCCTTCCACCGAGTACTCGATGCTCAACCCCCAGCGCTCGCCCGAGCCCAGGTGCTCGCGGATGCGGTGGCCGAGATGAGCGAGGTTGATCACCACCCGGTCGATGCCGGCGGCGGCCAGGCGCTCGAGGTGATGCTCGATCAGCGGCTTGCCGCCCACCTCGATCAACGGCTTGGGCGTGTGGTCGGTCAGCGGACGCAGCCGCTCGCCGCGCCCGGCGGCGAGGATCATGGCCGTCGCGGTGGTCGTGGGATTACTCACGGATATTCTCCGGCTCCAGTCCGGCGATCAGCTCGCGCAGCGGCTCGAGCCCCGGGGCCCGATCGAGCGCCCACTGCAGGTGGCGCCAGGTGAGCGGCAGGTCGTCGAGGTAGCCATGCTTGCCGTCGCGGCGGCTCAGGCGGGCGAAGATGCCCAATACCTTGAGGTGGCGCTGCACGGCCACCCAGGCGAAATCCTCGACAAACGCCGCCCGGTCGATGTCCGTCAGGCCGGCCTGGCGCGCCTGCGCCCAGAAGGCGTCGATCTCGGTCTCCACCCAGTCGCCCGGCCAGTCGATGTACGAATCGCGCAGCAGCGAGACCAGGTCGTAGGCCAGGGGGCCGGCGACCGCGTCCTGGAAATCGATGATCGCCCACGCCCCGTCGCGACACATCAGGTTGCGGCTGTGGTAATCCCGGTGGACGAACACCGGCGGCATGGCGGCAAGCCGCTCGGCGATCGTGTCGCGCAGCCCCTGCCACTGGGCGTGCTGGGCGGGCGACCAGTCGGCGGCCAGGTGCCCGGCGCGGTACCACTCGTCGAACAATTGCATCTCGGTGGTCAGCCGCCCGGTGTCGAAGGCGGGCAGGCCGTCGCGTGCGACGCTCGCCAGCGGGATCAGCTGGGCCCGGCAGTTGGTCAGGGCCTGCGCGCGATCGACGCTGCGGGCGTCGGCTTGCCAGGAGAACAGCGTTTGGTGGCCGAGGTCGTCGAGCAGCAGGAAACCGCCCTCGAGATCGCGGGCGTGAATGCGCGGCACCGGCAGGCCCGCTTCTTCCAGGCGTGCCTGCACGTCGAGAAACGCATCCAGCGGCTCCTTGTCCGGCGGCGAGTCCATCACGATCAGACTCTGGCCGTCGGGCCCGCTCGCGCGCCAGTAACGACGATTGCTGGCATCGCTGGATGCGGCGTGCAGATCGCCGAAGCCCGTCACCGACCGGTCGAGAAAGCGGCGGGCGAGATCGCGTCTGGGGTCGGCGGCGATGTCGGGCATCGGTGGCGTTTCCTGTGTCATTCGTGAATGGTCGGGCACGTGGTCGGATCGTCCCTGCAAGACGCCCTCGTTGCGTCAATACTGTGACCCTACCCATGCTGACAACGCCCGAGATTCTACCTGCCCGGGTCGTCCATCCGCATCTGCCACCCGAGAGGTCCGTTATGCGACACCGTATTCGATCCCCGCACCAACCCCGTGAATGGGAGGTCACCGACCCGCGCCTGGCCATGGACCGCCGAGCGCGGCGGACGTTCCTGCGTTCGATGGTCGGTGCCGGCGCGGCACTGGCCCTGCCCGGCTGCGGTCGTGCCGACGAGGGCAAGCCATTGGCCGAGCAGCTGACCGAGAAGGAGGCCATCACCGGCTACAACAACTACTACGAGCTGGGCACCGGCAAGACCGACCCGAGACGCAACGCCGACGCGCTGGCCGCCCTGATCGACCGGCTTTCGCCCTGGGAGTTCGAGGTCGACGGGCTGGTCGCCCGCCCCGGGCGATTCAGCATGGACGACCTGGTCGGCCTGCAGGCCCCGGAGGAGCGCATCTACCGCATGCGCTGCGTCGAGGGCTGGTCGATGGTGATTCCCTGGGAGGGTGTCCCCTTGAAGGCGCTGCTCGATCGGGTGGAGCCGATGGCCGATGCCCGTTTCGTCCGCTTCGAGACGGTCTATCGCCCGGAAAGCCCGCTGCCCGGTCAGACGCGCGCGGTGCTCGACTGGCCCTACGTCGAGGGCCTGCGCCTCGACGAGGCGATGCACCCGTTGACCTTGCTCGCGACCGGCATCTACGGCGAACCACTGACGCCGCAGAACGGCGCGCCGGTGCGACTGGTCGTGCCCTGGAAGTACGGTTTCAAGGGCGGCAAGTCGCTGGTGCGCATCAGCCTCGTGCACGAGCAGCCCACCTCGAGCTGGACGGCGGCGGCCCCGCGCGAGTACGGCTTCTACGCCAACGTGAATCCGAACGTCGACCACCCGCGCTGGTCCCAGGCGACCGAGCGGCGCATCGGGGACTGGGGACGGCGCGACACGTTGATGTTCAACGGCTATGCCGAGGAGGTGGCCCACCTCTACCAGGGCATGGACCTCAAGAAACACTACTGATGGCCGCGCGTCGTCCCTGGCTGGCGAATCGTCCGGCGTGGTGGCTGCTCTTTCTCGCCCAGCTGGCGCCGTTGGGGTATCTCGCCTGGGCGATCCCGACGCATCAACTCGGCTACGAGCCGGTGGTCGACAGCCTGCGCTTTCTGGGCGACACCGCGCTCTACCTGCTGTTGATCGGGCTGGCGGTCACGCCGATTCAGCGCCTGTGGCCGCGCCTCGGCCTGATCGACTACCGACGGATGGTCGGGTTGTATGCCTTTGTCTACGCGAGTCTGCACGTCCTGCTCTGGCTGGTCGTCGATCGGCAACTCGATCTCGCCGCGATCTGGGAAGACGTGGTCGAACGTGAGCACATCACCTTCGGGGTGATCGCCTTCCTGCTGCTGGTGCCATTGGCGATTACCTCGACGCGCGGCTGGATGCGGCGTCTGGGCCGGCGCTGGAAGCAACTGCATCGGCTGGTCTATCCGGCCGCGGCGCTCGTGGTGCTGCATTACTTCCTCTCGGTGAAGTTCGACACCCGCACGCCGCTCGTGCTGGCCGGCGTGTTGCTGTTGCTGTTCCTGGCCCGTCCCGTCACCCGATGGCTGGTGGTGATGCGTCGGTGGCCGGATTGAGTATTAGAAACTCCTTATGCCAAGATAAGCCCCAGTGACTGGTGCGCCAGGAATCGAGCAATCGTGGGAGGACAAGGCATGAAATTGACGGTCATCGGTGCGGGCTTCGGGGCGTTGACGGCGGTACGTCGCCTGCGGCGCCTGCGCCCGCAGGCGGAAATCACCCTGGTCGCCCCCGAGCCCACCTTCCAGTACTACCCCAGCCTGATCTGGGTGCCCGCGGGGATTCGTCGGCGCGAGGACATCCTGTTCGACATCCGCCCGCTACTCGAGCGCCTCGACGTGCGGTTCCACGCCGGGCGGGTCACCGGGGTCAGCGATGATGGCCGACGGGTGATCACCGACGCGGGCGAGGTCGAGAACGACGGCCTGATCGTCGCCAGCGGCGGTCGTTTCATCAAGAAGCTGCCCGGCATCGAGCACGCCATCACGCTGTGCGAGGGCATCGATGCCGCCGAGGCGATTCACGACCGGCTCGGCGAGATGGACGGCGGCACCATCGCCATCGGCTTTGGTGGCAACCCCAAGGAGCCGGCGGCCGTGCGCGGCGGACCCATGTTCGAGCTGCTGTTCGGCATCGACCGCCTGCTGCGCCAGCAGGGGCGTCGCGACCAGTTCAAGCTGGTGTTCTTCAACCCGTCGCCGCGGCCGGGCAACCGCCTGGGCGAGTCGGCGGTCGACCGCCTGCTCGACCGGATGAAGAAATTCGACATCGAGACCCACATCGGCGCCAAGCCGCAGCGCTTCGAGGCCGATCGCGTGGTCACCGAGAAGGGCGAGTTCGCCGCCGACCTGATCCTGTTCATGCCGGGCATGACCGGGCCGGCGTGGCTCGAGAACGCGCCGTTCCCGACCTCGCCGGGCGGCATGATCGAGGCCGACGAGCACGCGCGGGTCAAGGGCGCGGACAAGGTCTATGTGGCCGGCGATTCCGGCAGCTACCCGGCGCCCGACTGGGCGCCCAAACAGGCGCACATGGCCGATCTCCAGGCGGTGGCCGCCGCCGAGAACCTGGTGGCCGAGCTCGACGGCCAGCCGGCCGAACGCACCTTCAAGTGGGAACTGGTCTGCGTGATGGACATGCTCGATCGGGCGACCCTGGTGTTCCGCAACGAGAAGCGTCAGTTCGTCACCCCGCCGTGCCGCTTGCTGCACTGGGCGAAGCGATTCTTCGAGTGGTGGTACCTGCGCGACCTGCGTCGCTAAGGAAGGTCTGCACGAATCCGATGCCACTCCGGCTTGGCGAGCGCGTGGCGGGCGGGCGCAGACGCGACCGCCCGTTTTGCGCTAGGCTTGCAGCCGTTTCCCGACCGCCCGGCGGCGGTCGGAGTGATTCCAACGGGGGCGCCGCCTTGTCACTGATCCGCCTGTTCTTCCAGTTGTTGTTCCTGCGTGCCGGCCCCGAGGACATGCCCGCGGGCCATCAGCCCCTGCTGATCGCGGTGGGGTTCTACCTCGTCGTGGGTGTGCTGCTCGACATCGCGGTCACGGGCGAGGGGCAGAGCGGCCTGGGCGGTGGCTTGGGCGGCGGCCTGTTGCTGCTTGCCGCCGACGCGGCGGTGCTGGTCGCCTACTCGGCGGGGCTGGCGATGCTGCGCGACCATCGCGCCCGCATCCCGCAGATGCTCACCGCCCTGTTCGGCGCCACGGCCATGCTCGGCCTGGTGGCCTGGCCGCTGGTGGTGATGCAGCCGACCGGGGCCGAGGCCGCGGACATCGACACGCAACTGGGTCTGTGGTCGGTGCTGATGATCGCCCTGTTCGCCTGGAACCTGGTGGTGCTCGGGCAGATCTACCGACGCACGCTGGAGTTCGGCGCGGCGATCGGCGTGCTCACCGCGCTGGGCTATTTCATCCTCAGCTCGCTGGTTTACATGACCCTCGCGGTGCAGTTGCTGCCCGGCGAGGCGGGGTTGCCGTCATGAGGTGCTTGTGGACTTAACTGAAAAACGACTGCACATCCTCGGCATCGCCGGCACCTTCATGGGGTCGCTGGCCCTGCTGGCGCGCGAGATGGGTTACCAGGTGTCCGGGCGCGACCACGCCATCTACCCGCCGATGAGCGACCAGCTCGCCCGCGCGGCCATCGCGGTGGAAACCGACATGGAGGCGCCGCTGCCCGAGGATGCCGAGATCATCGTCGGCAACGTGATGCGCCGCGACATGCCGGTGATCGATCAGCTCCTGAACGGCTTTTACCGCTTTCGCTCCGGGCCGCAGTGGCTCGGCGAGGAGGTGTTGTCGCAGCGGTTCGTGCTGGCCGTCTCCGGCACCCACGGCAAGACCACCACCAGCTCGATGGTCGCGCACATCCTCGATGCGGTCGGCATGGCGCCGGGGTTCCTGATCGGCGGGGTACCGGGCGGGTTCGGCGTCAGTGCCCGGCTGGGCGAGACGCCGTTCTTCGTCATCGAGGCCGACGAGTACGACACGGCCTTCTTCGACAAGCGCTCGAAGTTCCTCCACTACCGCCCGCGCGGTCTGGTGATCAACAACCTCGAGTTCGATCACGCCGACATCTTCGATGATCTTGCCGCAATCGAGCGCCAGTTTGCCCACCTGCTGCGGCTGGTGCCGGGGCAGGGCAAGGTGATCGCCCCGCTGGGCGAGCCGGCCATCGACCGGGTAATCCGGCAGGGTGTCTGGTCGCCGGTCGAGCGGCTCGCCGAGCAGCCCGCTCCCGGCGCCGACTGGTGGCAGGAGGGCGGCGAGCTGTTCTGCGAAGGCACGTCGCTCGGGCGGCTGCCCGATTCCATCCAGGGCGCGCACAACCGCCGTAATGCCATGGCCGCCGTGGCGTTGGCGCGTTTCGCCGGGGTGCCGGCCGCCGAAGGGCTGGCGGCGCTGGCGGACTTCGGCGGGGTCGCCCGACGCCTCGAGCTCAAGGGCGAGGCCGGCGGGGTGCGTGTGATCGACGATTTCGCCCACCACCCGACCGCGATCGAGGCGACGCTTGCCGCCGTGCGCGAACAGATGCCGGCCGGCGCCCGATTGATCGCGGTGCTCGACCCACGCTCGAACACGATGCGTGCCGGGGTGCACGCCGGACGCCTGGCCGGCGCCCTGGCCGCGGCCGATCGGATCTACGTGCACGCGCCGAATGATCTCGCCTTCGACCCCGCCGAGGCCCTCGCCGACCTGGGCGACCGGCTGGCCGTGGCCGAATCGGTCGAGGCGCTGCTCGAGACCGTGATGACCGAGGCCCGCCCCGGCGACTGGGTGATCTCGATGAGCAACGGTGGCTTCGGCGGCTTCCCGGCTCGGCTGGTCGACGCGCTGCGCGAGGTGGCGGCATGAGGCGTCGCGGGGAGACCGAGCACGTGGTGCTGGCGATGACCGGGGCCTCGGGGCTGCCCTATGCGCTGCGCCTGCTCGAGTGCCTGATCGCGGCGAATTGCCGGGTGAGCCTGATCGCCTCGAAGGCCGCCCACGCCGTGGCGGCACTCGAGCTCGACGAGCCGTTCCCGGCCCGACATGACGCGCTGGCCGCCGAGCTGGGCGGGCGCTTTGGCGCCGCCGAGGGGCAGGTGACCGGCTTCGCCCGCCAGGACTGGACCGCGCCGTTCGCCTCGGGCTCCAACCCGCCGGACGCGATGGTGGTCTGTCCCTGCACCACCGGCACGCTCGGGGCGATCGCCAACGGCCTGTCGGACTCGCTGATCGAGCGCACCGCCGACGTCTGCCTGAAGGAGCGCCGCGATCTGGTGATCGTGCCGCGCGAGGCGCCGCTGACGGCGATCGCGCTCGCGCAGATGACGCGACTGGCCGAGCTGGGCGCCGTGATCCTGCCGCCGTCGCCGGCCTTCTATCATCGCCCGCAGACGATCCAGGACCTGATCGATTTCACCGTCGCGCGCATCCTCGACCAGATCGACGTGCCGCACGAGCTGCATGCCCGTTGGGGCGAGCGGGATGGCGGCTGAACAACGCCTCGCGCTGTTCCCGTTGCGGACGGTGCTGTTCCCCGCCGGCCACCTGCCGCTGCGCCTGTTCGAGGCGCGCTACCTCGATCTCCTGCGCGAGTGTCTGCGCGAGGATCGCCCCTTCGGCGTGGTGCGCATCACCGCCGGCAGCGAGGTGGGGCTGGAAGACGGGCCGCCGTCGATCGCCACCGTCGGCACCACCGCGCGGGTCGTGGACACCACGGCGCTGCCCGGCGGCCTGTTGGGGGTGCGGGTGCTGGGCGAGCGGCGCTTTCGCGTCCTCGAGCACGCGGTGGATGCGCGCGGCGTGGTCCGCGCCCGGGTTGAATTCCTTGAGGACGCCCCCAACTCGGGCGACTCGATGCCGGGTGAATCCAGCCTCGGCGACCGTCGCGAGGTCCGGGTTGACGTCCTGGTCGACGCCCTGGCGCGTCTCGACCCCGAGTTGCTCGAGGGTGAGCGAGGCGTGCCGGGTGTCGCCTGGCTGTGTCATCGGCTGGCCGAACGCCTGCCAGTGGGCCTTGCCGCCCGCCAGTCGCTGCTTGAATGCGACAATCCCCGGGCGATGCTCGAGCGCGTCGAGGCCTGGCTTGGCAAAGAGCGCTGACGGGTCGCCCGGCGGGTAACCCGAACAACACGATTTCGTGACCCGGTGCGACCGGGTCGACATGCGGCCGGCCCTTGGGCTGGCATGATCCAAAGGTGTCTTTATGACCGTTCATACCGCGACCGCGGACAACCTCGAAGGCCTTCTCAAGGACAACGACATCCTGCTGCTGGATTTCTGGGCGCCCTGGTGCGGTCCGTGCCAGTCGTTCGGCCCGATCTTCGAGCAAGCGGCCGAGGCCAACCCGGAGGTCGGCTTTGCCAAGGTGAACACCGAGGAAGAGCAGGCGATCGCCGGTCACTTCCAGATCCGCTCGATTCCGACGCTGATGGTGTTTCGCGAGCAGGTCCTGCTGTTCAACCAGGCCGGTGCCTTGCCGCGCAACGCGCTCGACGAGCTGATCACCAAGGTCAAGGACCTCGATATGAACGAGGTGCGCGCCGAGGTGGAGAAGGCCGAAGCCGAGGCCAAGGGCGAGTGATCCCCGCGCGGCCGATCCGTCGGTCCGCTGACCGGCCCGGCGAGGTCGGGCGGCGATGATCTCGGTCATCCTGCAGATGGCCGGGACCATCGCCCTGGGCCACATCTGGCGCTACCTGCCGTTGGGCGGGTGGAGCGCCGACCGCGCCCGCGGGGCCCTGACCTCCTCGGTCTACTACCTGTTCCTGCCGGCGCTGGTGTTCGCGGTGCTGTGGCGCGCGCCGCTGGGCGTGGACACCCTGCGCATCGCCGGCACGGCCGCCGTGGCGGTGATCGGCTCGCTGATGCTGATGTATGCCGTCGGGCGGGTGATGCCGCTGACCCGGCCGCAGTTCGGCGCGCTGCTGCTGGCAGCGAGCTTTCCCAACGCGACCTACATGGGGCTGCCGTTGCTCGACAGCCTGTTCGGCGATGCCGGCCAGGCGGTCGCGATCCAGTACGACCTGTTCGCCTGCACGCCGCTGCTGCTGTCGGTGGGCATCCTGCTCGCCGCGCGCTTCGGCGACAGCGACGAGGAGGTCCACCCGGTCAAGACCCTGCTCAAGGTGCCGCCGCTGTGGGCGGCGGTCGCCGGTGCCGGGCTCAACTTGGCCGGCGTGCCGCAGCCCGACTGGGCGGCCGAGTGGCTCGACCGTCTCGGTGCGGCCGTGGTGCCGATCATGCTGGTCGCGCTCGGCATGAGCCTGCGGCTGGAGACACTGACCGGCCGACAACTGCTGACCGTCAGCCCGGCGGTGGCCATCCAGCTGCTGTGGATGCCGCTGGTCGCGCTGGGATTCGCGCTGGCGGTCGGCACCAGCGGGCAGACGCTCACCGCCGTGGTGCTGGAGGGCGCGATGCCGGTGATGGTGCTCGGGCTGGTGCTCTGTGACCGCTTCGGTCTGGATACCGGCCTCTACGCCACCACGGCAAGCGCCTCGACCCTGCTGGCGCTGCTGACCATTCCCTTCTGGCATGGCGTGGCGATCTAAGGAAACTCTGCACGAATGCCATACCGCTCTGCGCGCCTTGAGCCGGGCAGGTGCAAGGCGCTCGTCCGCCGCGGAAGGGTGATTCCTTTTCCAAGGACGACAACGCAGCATATGCCCGGCTCAAGGCGCGCCCGGCGGGGCTTGGCGAGTCGCCCGTGCTCCGCGTTGCGATGCCTTGACGTGGCCACCGGCACGCCGGCGACATCGCGCCTTGATCACGAACGACTCGCCAAGCCAGAGTGGCATGGCATTCGTGCAGAGTTTCCCTAACGGAGGACTGACGAGATGAGTGACGAACAGCAAGCGGCCACCCCCGCGGTGGAAAAGGACCGGGTGGTGCGCGTGTACCACGTCATGCGCGATGACGATGGCGCCATCCTCGCCGACAGCCGCGTCGACGGCTTCGAGTACATCCACGGTCACGGCAACCTGATCCCGGGGCTGGAGGCGGCGCTTGAGGGGCACGTCGAGGGCGACGAGATCGAGGTGACCGTCGAGCCGGAGCAGGCCTACGGGTTGCATGACCCCGAGGGCGTGGTCGAGGTGCCGCGCGAGCGCATCGAGGCGCAGGCCGAGCTCGCGCCGGGCAACATGGTCCAGGCCCATGGCCCCGAGGGGCGCATCGAGATGCTGATCCTCGAGGTGGGCGACCAGACCGTTAAGGTCGACCTCAACCACCCGCTGGCCGGTTTTCGCCTGCACTTCACCGCCCGGGTCGGTGCCATCCGGGATGCGCACGCGGACGAGATCAAGCACGGCCGGGTCCATCCCGGTGGTCACCACCTGATGACCAGTGATTCCTCGGTGCCCGATCTGCCGGGCCACGAGTCGAACCAGGAGTCCTGATGAGCCAGTCCGCAGCCGTCGCCCAAGCCACCGTCCAGGCCGCCCCCCGGAACGTCTCCGGGGTCGAGCCGTTCTACCGGATCGAGTTTTCCGGCTATCAAAGCCGCTACCTCGATGTGACCCTGCGCCTGCCGGCCAGCGACCAGGGCTATCGCCTGAGCCTGCCGGCATGGATCCCGGGTAGCTACCTGGTGCGTGACTTCGCTCGCCACCTGGTCGGCAAGCACGCCGAGGACGCCCGCGGTCGGCGCGTGGCGATCACCCCGGTCGACCAGCAGACCTGGGATCTTGCGCCCAGTGACGCGGCGGTCGCGGTCCACTACCGGGTCTACTGCGCGGATTTCTCGGTGCGCAGCGCGCACGTGGATTCGAGTCACGTGTTCTTCAACGGCACCAGCGTCTTCCTGCGGGTGCACGGCGCCGAACAGGCGCGCCACGAGGTGGTGATCGACGGCCGCGATCTGCCCGGGGACTGGTGCGTGGCGACCACCCTGCCGGCGATCGCCGTCGACGAGCGTGGCTTCGGCGATTTCGCCGCGGCCGGCTACGAGGCCCTGATCGATCACCCGGTCGAGATCGCCGACTTCGTCGAGCGCCAGTTCACGGCCGGCGGCGTGCTGCATCGGATGGTGTTCACCAACGCCTTACCCGAAACCGACTTCGACCGGATCGCCAGCGATGTCGCGCGCATCTGCGAGACCGAGATCGAGCTGTTCGACGGCGCGCCGTTCGACGAGTACCTGTTCTTGGTCGCGCTCGACGAGTCGGGGTTTGGCGGGCTCGAGCACCGCGACTCGACTGCCCTGATTTTCCCTCGCGGCCACCTGCCGTCGGTGACCGCCGGCGGGGTGAGCAAGGAATATCAGCGTTTCCTGAGCCTCTGCGCGCACGAGTACTTCCACAACTGGAACGTCAAGCGGATTCGACCGGCGGCCTTTGCCGGCCTGCCGCTTGATCGTCCGGCACACACGCGCCTGCTGTGGGTGTTCGAGGGCTTCACCAGCTACTTCGACGACTGGCTGGTGCGCCACGTCGGGTTGATCGACGAGACCCAATACCTCGCCGCGCTCGAGGAGACGATCAACCGCGCCATGCGCGGCAAGGGCTGGTCGCGTCAGACGCTGGAGGAGTCGAGTTTCTACGCCTGGACGCGCTTCTACCAGCAGGACGCCAACGCGGTGAACGCGATCGTCAGCTATTACACGCGCGGGGCGATCGTGGCGCTGATGCTGGATCTGATGCTGCGCGAGCGCGGCGCGAGCCTGATGGACGTGATGCGGCGCCTGTGGGAGCACCACGGCGAGGAGCCGCTGGCCGAAGGCGAGCGGGTCGAGGCGCTGATCGAGGAGGCCATGGGCGAGCCGATGGCTGCGTTCTTCGACCGGGCGTTGCGCTCGACGGAAACGCTCGATGTCGCCGGGCTGCTGGCGCGCGTCGGCGTGGCCATGGTCCCGCGCGCCGAGCAGGCCGGGCCGGACGCGGGTGTCCGGGTCGACCAGCGCGACCCGCAGGCCGCGCGCGTCGCGCTGGTGTTCGAGGATCGCCCGGGCGCGGCGGCGGGTCTGGCGGTCGACGATCGCATCATCGCCATCGACGGCTTTGCGGTGAACGGCGCCAACTGGGCCGAGCGCATCGCGCGTCATCGCGCCGGCGATCGACTGGCCCTGCACGTCTTCCGCCAGGGGCGGCTGCTGACGATGACGCTGACCCTGGCGCCGGAATGCCTCAATCAGCACCGGCTCGAGCGCGCCGCGGGGGACATAAAGACCGAGGCGCGTTTCGCCGACTGGCTGGCGCCCCGTGCCACGACGGCCTGAAATCGGCCCTAGTCGATCGGCTGGCCGTCGAGCTGCGGCTTGTCCACGTCCGCCCAGGCCGGGATCAGGGCAATTTCGACGCGTCGGTTGAGCGCGCGGTTGGCGTCGCTGTCATTGGGCGCGATGGGGTTGTTCTCCCCCATGCCGCGCGCCGAGAGGCGATCGGCATCGATGCCCTGGTCGCGTAGCGACATCAGCACGCTCACGGCCCGGGCGGCCGACAGGTCCCAGTTGGAACGGAACCGACCCGAGCGGATCGGCACGTCGTCGGTGTAGCCGGTGACCACGATGCGGTCGTCGCTGTCGACCAGGTCGTCGGCGATCCGGTCGACCACCGGCTCGAAGGCCCGTTGCATGTCCGCGCTGCCTGATGGGAACGAGGCATTTTCCTTGATGCGGATGATGACCGTGTCGTCGGTGGTCTCGATCTCGATGTCGCCGGCGGCGATCGCATCGCTCATGGTCGAGCGCAGCTCGGCGGCGCGCTCGTCGAGCTGCTGGCGGCGCAGGTCCTCGAGTGCTCGTGCGCTTTGTTGGTGGGTATCCGCGGTGGGCGGGGCGTCGAGCTCGATCAGCTGGGTGGGGGGCGGCCCCTCGATCGTGCTGTCGGGGTCGGCGGCCCCGGGGGCGAGTTCCACCGCCGATTCGCCAGGGGCGGCGGTGCGCTCGGTGGGCAAGCTGCCAAACGAGTTGCGCAGTGTCTCGGCGACCGCCTTGTAACGCTCGACGTCGACCACCGAGATCGACAGCATCAGCACGAAGAAGGTCAGCAGCAGCGTGACCATGTCGGCGTAGGTGGTCAGCCAGCCGCCGGAACTCCCCACCTTGCGTCGACGGGCGCGTGCCATGGCTCAGTCGTCCTCCTGGCGTTCGCGGCTGGGCAGGAAGGTCTCCAGCAGGCCGCGCAGGATGCGCGGGTTGACGCCGTCCTGGATGCCGCGGATGCCTTCCAGGATCAGGCGCTGCTCGCGGGACTCCTGCGTGGCGCGCATCTGCAGTTTGGTCATGATCGGCAGGGCGATTGCCTGGGCAATCACCGCGCCGTAGAAGGTGGTCAGCAGGGCAGTGGCCATGGCCGGGCCGATGGTCGACGGGTCATCGAGCGAGCTCAGCATCTGCACCAGGCCCACCAGGGTGCCGATCATCCCCATCGCCGGGGCGACGTCGTAGATGCTCTTGAACATCTGCACCCCGCCGTCGTGGCGTTCCTCGGAAAGCTCGATGTCGCGGTCGAGGGTGCGCTCGATCACCTCCATCGGCTGGCCGTCGACGATCATGCGCACGCCCTTTTCCATGAAGGGATGGCTGATCTCCTGGTCTTCGAGTGCCAGGGCGCCGTCATGTCGCGCGATCTGGGACAGCTCCTCGATCTCGTCGATCAGCCCGGTCAGGCTATGCTGCCGGTCGAGGAAGGCCTGCTTGATCACGCCGAACGAATGGATGAACTGGCGGAAGGTGATCATCGCCAGCGTGATCGACAGGGTCCCGCCGATCACGATCAGCGCGCCGGGAATGCTGATGAAACCCAGCGGGTACTGGCCCAGGGCGATCGCGATGATCACGACGCCCAGTGCCGAGACGATGCCGATGATGGTTGCTTTGTCCAAGGGGCTCCTCAGGGATTCGTTCCGAAGATCAACGGGATAGGATGCGCGCCGGCGGGCCGTTGCTCCGGGGTGTTTCGGATTGGCGCGGTGGCCTCGTTCTCCCGGCCCGAGCCAGTATAATCGGGCCCGATTCGCAAAACTTGAGCGTTCCCGGGGTCCAGCCCGGGTGCGTCGGTCCAGACACGATCCATCCTCCGCCCGCCTTCCCGGGGCCCGTCATGCATTGCGACGTCGTGCTCGATTTCGGTTCGCTCGTCCCGCGCCTCCAGCGTTTGGCCGCGCGGCGTGGCTGGCTCCTGGCGGCCGAGGCGCGGGTCGATTCCACCAACCAGCGCGTCCGCGCGCTGCTCGAGTCGGACGACGGCGCGAGCCGGCCGGTCGTTGCCATCGCGGCCGAGCAGACTGCCGGGGTCGGCCGGCGCGGGGCGCGCTGGCTGAGCACCCCGGGCGACGGGCTGTGGTTCTCGCTGGCGGTGCCGGCCGAGACCAGGTTATCCGCGGCCCCGCCGGGGCTCGCGTTGGCCGGATGTCTCGCGGGGGTGCTGGTTCGCCACGAGGTGCCGGCGACGGTCAAGTGGCCCAACGACCTGTATCTCGGCGAGGGCAAGCTCGGTGGGCTGATGATCGAACGCGGCCGCTTCGGCGGCGAGCTCTATTGGCTGGCGGGCGTGGGAATCAACTGGCGCCAACCGCCCGGGGCGATCGAGGCGGCGTACCCCCCTGCGGCCCTTGCGGACCTGGGCGATCGCTGGGGTGGGGATTCGATCGCGCTGGCAAGCGCCCTGGTCGAGGCGGCCGTGGGCCTCATGCGGCGCCCTGTCGACTGGCCGGCCGAACTGGCGCGCCTGTCGCGAGCGCACCACGCCTTCGGCCAGACGGTGGTGGTGGAGCGAGCCGACGGCGGGCGCGAGATCGGTACCGCCGGCGCCATCGGCTCGAACGGCAACCTGGCGGTCACGCGGGCCGACGGCAGCGTGATCCGCGCCGGCGCACACGACCGGGTGCGATTGCTTGCCGGGCGCGCCTGAGAGCAGAGATTCACGATTGACTGTAAGGAAGGCTTGACCCTGTGAACTGTTATATCGATGCGGGCAACAGCCGGATCAAGGCCCATCTCGCGCGTCGGAGCCAGAAGGACGTCGAGCCGGCGATGATCGACTGGCCACCGGCGACCGAGCCAGACGCCGTCGGCGCGTTGGCCACCCGGCTCGAGCCTTTGCTGGTCGACGAGAAGGGGCGCTCGCCGAAGCAGATCGTGCTCGCCTCCGTGGTCGAGGACCGACGGCGGGAATGGCTGGAGACCGCGATTGCCGAGATCTGTCCCCAGGCGCAATGCCGTTGGCTGACCGTGCCGCGCAAGTGCTGCCACGTGCGCGTGGCCTACGAATCGCCCGAGGGGCTTGGCATCGATCGCTTCTGCGCAATGATCGAGGCCCACGCCCGCCATGGCGACCGGCCGCTGGCGGTCATCAACGCGGGCACGGCCATCACGCTGGACGTGCTCGGCGCCGACGGCCAGCACCTCGGCGGCCTGATCCTGCCGGGGTGGCGCGCCCAGCTCGAGGCCCTGCGCGTGACCACGCCCGCCCTGGGGGCGGCGGTCGAGTCGCTCGAGACGGGCGAGGGGGGTGCCGTATCCGCAGAGATCCCCGAGGCAACGCGGCGCCTCGGTCTGGGTGCCGATACCGCCACCGCCATCGAACTGGGGCGTCACTGGCTGCTGGCCTCCGGGGTCAACCAGATGCTCGCGGTGTGGCAAGAACGGCTTGCCGACGAGGGCGAACTGTTGGCCGTGCTGTCGGGGGGCGATGCCGGACGCCTGGTCGATCTCATCGATCCGGCGATCGAGCGACGGGTCGAGGACGACCTGGTGCTGTCGGGCGTGGTGCGGTTGGCGCGGGCGCGTCGCTAAGGCGACGAAGCGACGGGGCGTGCGATGCACGGCTTGGCAAAGCACCACCGCTGTGCGTAAAATGCGCGCCCATTGCCGGCTTAGCTCAGTTGGTAGAGCAACCGCCTTGTAAGCGGTAGGTCGTGAGTTCGAGTCCCACAGCCGGCACCAGAGGAAGGACGCCCGTGAAACCCCGTTTCGCGGGCGTTGGCAGGCATCACGATGCGCGCCCAAGTCGTGATGCCCAAGTCCTGGGCCGGGTGTTGACAGCCCGGTCCTTTTTGTGAAGAATGGCGCGCTTCCCGGGTGGGGTACCCAAGCGGTCAACGGGAGCAGACTGTAAATCTGCCGGCTCAGCCTTCGCAGGTTCGAATCCTGCCCCCACCACCAGACAAGACGAATCTCGCAACCGCTTGCGGGATTCAAACGGTCTGCGGGTGTAGTTCAATGGTAGAACCTCAGCCTTCCAAGCTGATGACGTGGGTTCGATTCCCATCACCCGCTCCAGTCCTGTGACCCGGGTCGTCAGACCGGGGTCCGGAACGGACCGACGCGACCCGTTCGCGGGTCGCATCTGTTGTTAGAGATTGCGTCGGCGGCACGCCGTCGACTCATGCTTTGCTCATGTAGCTCAGTTGGTAGAGCACGTCCTTGGTAAGGACGAGGTCACCGGTTCAAATCCGGTCATGAGCTCCACATTCCCATTTGCTTGTCCCGGTTGGCGGAGGATGCGATGTCTAAGGAAAAGTTCGAACGTAGCAAGCCGCACGTAAACGTCGGCACGATCGGTCACGTAGACCACGGCAAGACCACGCTGACCGCGGCGATCACGCACGTGATGTCCTCCACCTACGGTGGCCAGGGCATGGCGTTCGACCAGATCGAC